>JAISBG010000539.1 GCA_031266315.1 Planctomycetaceae bacterium
CAATACCCCGTGCTGCGTTCCACTTGCACGGGGTTATCCATGTTAAAGTCCTACGGACTTAAGAATCATGAACGAATAATAATATCTTCATCTTTACTTTGACTTTTCGTGAATGGTTACTTTTTAACTACGGTGCGAAACATGAGTAACTAACTTATATTGTTCTAAATACTGTTTATCAGACATCTAAAAAATCTTTCTCTGTGCCCTCTGTGTTCTCTGTGGTTAATAAAAAAAGTAATTATTCAGTGGAATTGTCCTTATTCCAGATAGAGTTGTGCGGTTTTTGCGGAGATTCGTTTTTGGCGTACAATATCTTCCAGCGATTGCGCCAATGTTCTCATTCCTGAGTCATAATTGGTTTGCATTACATTATTGATCTGGTGCGATTTTTCATCGCGAATCATTGCCCGAACCGCCGAATTGACAATCAAAATCTCCGCAACCAATGACCGACCTTCGCCATTGTCCCAAGGAACCAGTTTTTGGCAAATTACATATTGTAACGTCGATGCGAGTTGAACGCGGATTTGCGCTTGTTGCGCGGCAGGAAATGCACTCACAATCCGCGAAATCGTTTGAATCGCTGTTGACGTGTGTAATGTTGCAAACGTCAGATGTCCTGTTTCGGAAAGTGTCAGCGCAGCGGACATTGTTTCCAAATCGCGCATTTCTCCAACAACAATAACATCAGGGTCTTCCCGCATTGAACGCCGAAGTGCTTCAGCAAAAGTCGCCGTATCACGACCGATTTCTCTTTGTGTTACAAATGATTTGCGGCTGTGATGACGGTATTCCACCGGGTCTTCAATCGTATGAATATGACAGGCGCGTTCATTATTGATACGGTTAACGATGCTTGCAATCGTTGTTGATTTACCGCTGCTGGTTGCGCCTGTTACAAGAATAAGTCCGGTGTGAAGTTGGCAAATATGTTGCAACACATTCATCGGCAATCCCAGTTCCTTAAACTCAAAAAAACGGTTCGGCAACAAACGAAGTGCGGCAGCGTAAGTTCCTTGCTGCCGATAAGCGTTGATACGAATCCGATGACCGCCTTCAAGTTCAAAAGCCGCATCGAGTTCACCTGTTTTTTGTAACTCCTGCAATACCGTTTGATCCACCAGTTGCGAAATAATCGAAAAGGTTTTTTCGTCCGTCAAAACAGGATGATTTGTCAAAGGAATCAATTTACCGTGAATCCGAATCATCGGCGGATTGTCCGCCGCCAAATGTAAATCGGAACCGTTTTCTGCAATCAATCGTTTCAATAATTCATACGATTCGTCGTTCATTGTACTGGAATTACATGCGTCCCGGTGGAAATCCTTTGGCAACCGGAACAGGTTTGAAGGGAGCGTATTGACGCATGACCGACACTAAATCATCGTACATCCGTTGCGACCGTTCCGCAAGTACCTGATTTCCGCACCTGCAATAAAGACACGACGCAAACTGATACATCATCATCGCGTATTCCGGTTTATCGTTCTTCAAATAAGCACAACCAAGATTCGCAATCGCCGCCGGTATCCAGATTTCCGGTTCAAACACAACATCGGAATGAACCTGATCAAGAAGCATCTCCAAATCAAACGAACCTACCGCAAATTCAAGATACATCTCCGCTTCTTTGAAACGTCCAATGTGAAGCAGAATCTCTCCCGCAAGAGCAATTTTTTTCATGTTGTTTTCTGTTACCGAATCCAACGAAAGCGGCTCCAAAATTTCCAACGCCGCTGGAAATTTTTTGATACGGATTAGACATTCCGCCGCTCCCACTTTTGCCAAATCAACTTCGTTTTTGTTACGACTACAGGAAATCACTTCGCGGTAGGTAATCACGGCGGCAAGATAATCACCTGAATTTTGAAGCAATAAAGCATTCTCCAACTTATTCATCGGTGTTTCCGTTTCTATACGAATCGGTTTGTGTTTCTTAAAAAACGGTCGATGAACCTGACAACCAAAACCGGTAAACAATAAACCAATAACAAAAAAACATAAAATTCGTTTGAATATTTTCATGGACGTGATCGACAGATTGAGTTTTTTCTTTGACAGGATTAACAAAATTTACAGAAATTTTATTTTCAACAGATTACGGCGAAAATATGAATTTATGGACAAAAACAATGTGTTTTTTTAACAATTATCGGATTCCCACCTAAACTTTAGATGACGCTGTAGGTCTTCAATACTAAGGGGTGGCTCTGAACTGTGCAACATCGCGTGGCAATTTGGACAAACTGGACGTAAATCTTTTAGATTAATTTTATGTTTCCCTTCAGATTTGGAAATTGGATTAAGATGATGAACGTGGATCAATCCTTTGCCAATTTCACCATAACCCTCTTCAAAATTAAATCCACAGACGGAACAGTTGTAACCATAGCGTTCCAGGCACTTCTTCCTTGCCTTGGGATTTCTGTAAACATCATCCCTTACCCGCAGTGCTCTTGTTCCTTCTTTATAATCGTCAAATTCAGAAGAAGGTCGTGGTGGAGGCGATTTTGCTTGTTGTGGCTTTACCGCTGGTGATAGAAGTGATTTTGCTGATGGCGGTACTTCTTCGTCTAACCAGACCATGTCCTCGGGTGAAGGGTCATCGTGATAATACTTAAGGCAAGGAATTTTCACACCACTACGATGTATTGTGAGCTCATGTTGATCTTGATTTTTTTGATATATATGTGCTGTCCATTTTAGATTTTGATCCGGTTTATTTTTGTCATTGGGTATAGGAGGTACTTTATCCAATAAATCTTTTATCTCACCATATGGTATTTGATAAAAATAAAAATCATCTGACGTATACCACCAATGAACTTTTATATTAAATTCATCACCGTATTCATCCTTATACCTATTTAACTCCTCCACAAGCAAACTGAACTGTCTCAACGTTGTTGTTAGTCTGTTTGGTTTAGGTTTCTTCTTTAGAAGGGGATAATTATTACCATCCTCAAAAGATTTTTTTTCCATAATTCCCTCCCTTATAATTTTAGTATTTGTTATTATATGTTTTTAATTCCTTTTGCTATTGACAATTGAATTATTAGTTGAATATTCTACCACCTTTACTTTGTAGAGACAACCTATTAGTAGAAGGGGCAAACTTTTTTGGTATCGAGTACAGCTCAACCGGCGCGACGTTTCAGCGAAACGTCGCCTACCTTTTCGAAACTCAATCTAAAAATCACTTTTTGCCCAAACACAAATTTGTCTTAAAAAATTATTTGTCTCATTGTCCCATTAGGGTCAAAAAAATTTCTGCAATCATAAATTTTATTTTGTTGATCCGTTCGAAAAGGTTGACCAGGGAACGGCTTGGTGTTTTATGGCTTGAAAGGCTTCTTTGGGAACGTCGTAAACCCGTTCGTTGACAATATTGAAACTTCCTTCGCCAATTCGTAACGGCGGGATTATTCCGTGTGCGCTTGGATGTTCGCTTAGACGTTTGAGAAAATATTGAGTTGTTTGTCCGGCTTCGCCCGGAGCCAGTAACACAAAAGGGCGTACAAGAATTAGTAATTCATGCCGTTCTTTGTTTTTGAATGTTGTTTTGAAAGCCATTCCGACGTAAGGAATTTTCATTAAACCGGGAACGCCGACATCGCGATGTTTCACTTCTTCACGAATCAAACCGCCGATAGCACTTACTTGCCCGTCGGCGGCGACAACAGTTGTTGTTACAGTACGTGTTTCAATATCTTTCGAGAAAAAACTCATATTCCGGCTGCCCTGCAAGGAACCGGAATTATCCGTACCGAAAACAATTTCCTGTGTTTCTCCAACTTGGGAATCTTCCTGAACAATTCGAATCGTTGTTGTACGGTCGGCATGAATTCGCGGAGTAATCAGAAGAGTTGTTCCAATATTCATTCGTTCCGCTTCGGGATCATACGAAGTATCCACAACCGGATTATTTCCTGTTGTTGTACTTTTACTCACAGAAACCGCCGTCAAAACGGTTGTTTCTTTTCCGATAAAAATCCGTGACGCTTCGTTGTCGGCAACACAGAGGTTCGGTGTTGCCAAACTCACCACACGTCCGCTATCCTGCATTGCCTGAATTCGTGCAAGAACGTTGTTGGAAACCGTTTGTAACACAATTGCCTTCGGATCAAGTCCGGCACCGCTCGGAATTAGTGATGCGCCGGGATTCAAAATTTCCGTAAACGACGAACCGTAACTGTCTTCCAAAACACCGGAAGAACGCCCGCCGGAAATATGATCGCTTTTGAAAAGCCAATCCAAACCGAATGATTCATCATCCGTCAATCGAAGATCAAGCACTTTCACTTCAAGAAGAACTTGCGGCTTCGGTCGATCCAATTGAGCAATAAGTTTCGCAATCTCTTCAACCGCTTCAGGATCAGAAGAACGAATCATTAAGTCGTTGGTGCCGCGAAACGCCGAAAGATAAATAATTCCCGGTTCGCCGATTTTCAGTTCCTCATCACTCGTTAATTGAGCAATCAATTTTTCCGATTCGATTTCCGGCACAATATCTTCGACAATTCTATTCGCACTAAACGGATCAAGATTTTGACGCGATTGTTGGCGGTTGCTGCGTGAAGATGATAAACCAGTTCTTCCTGATCTGTTACCGCTATAAGATGTTGTTGAACGATTCGCGCTTTGTTGCATGGATTGAACCCGATCACTCATACTTTCCATACGTTCCAACGCCCGTTCCATATCTTCAATCGGATCATTGTAATTTTCATCCGGCGGATTCCAAATGACACGATTTTTGAAAAGACGTTGAATCGAATCGCCGACAGCACGGGCGTCAGGATAAAATAACGTAACAATTTTCACCGTGTCATGGCTGTGTGCCAGCAATCCTTTTCGATATTCCTCAACGGTCATAATACTGACAATTCCGTTGGAATCTTTTCTGTACCACAAATTATTTGCCTGACAAACAGCGCGAATCGCATCTTCACCGCTTATTTGTTCAAAATAGGTATTGACCGGCAAGGCGGAGGCTTGACGGCTGACAACAATTTTCCACGACGCACCTTGACTCAATAATCGTGCAAATTCAAGCAACGTCATCTCTTTGATATTGACAACATCAATAATATCCGTATTATCCATACCGGTTGTTTTCGCTGCTGTTGTATTTTCAGACGGAATACTTTCCGGCGGAGTGGCAAAATGCGGCGGCAATACCGGATAAGGCGGAGCAAGGATCGGTTCTTGTGCGAAAAGTCCTACTCCGATAAGAAGCGGTACAATGATGAAAAAATGTTTCAAATAAAACATGATGCGTTAATTATCGTATGATATGTTTGTCGGCAATATTACTACGTGAACGAACTTCTACATGTTGTGACGTAATTTTTTCGACAACAAGGAATAAAACAGCCGAATCGTCTGTTCCGCGTGAACCCGACGGTCTCCGATTGGGTAACAGATTTCCCGGAACTTCAATAACATCGCCTTCGTGAATATAATAAATGTCTGAAACACGTTGATTACCGGTTTTTGGAATCCGAATTGCCGCAATGGATTTTTGATTCTTGAATATCAAAATACCAACAACCTGAATACCTGACGGCAACGAAGAAATATTTCGCGGAATACCAATATCGCCTTCCGGAAAGTTATATCGAAACGGATCATTGGTAACAGGCTGCGGTTCCGGGATTATTTGTTCCGAAATTAACGGTTTCGGAATTGGTGTTTCGGTTGTTGCCGGTTCTTGGGTGATTGGCGGAACGGTTGGAGTTGCCTCGTCGAACGGCAACGGTTCCTGCATTGCGGCTGGAACAATGTATCGGAAATTCGGTCGGAAATTTGAAGGAACAGGAGTATCGGACGGAATTCGGCGAACCGGTTCCGAAGCAACAACCAAAAAAACCGGACAAACGGTAAGAACACCGACAAGAAGAAAACCAATGTATCGAAGGTATCCAGGCACCGCATCACTCCTTATGACGGTTAATCTTGCCAATCCGAATCGCGATCAACCGTACAATTTGTTAAAAGGCTTACCTGAAGCAGGGCTCTCCCCTCTTTCACAGGAAAACTATTATGTTAAATGTTAAAAATTTTGAAAGAGACATAATAGACATAATACGTACCAAAACCGGTACAGTTGGAACTATCGGTATAATCACTACAAAAAATACAACAACTTTTTACGGCAGGAATAACAGGAATAATCGGAAAAGTTTACCTTTATACTAAAGACAAATAAACAAAAGTAGGGAAATCATAAGGTGGGCAACCTTTTGCTGAAAGGTCGCGCCGGTTGACGCTGTATTGACTCCAAAACGGAAGGCAACACAAATTGCCGTCGTTAATCTGGTTCACAGTCGGCTAACGCCGACGCAACCGTTCAGCGAACGGTTACCCACCTTATGGTTGCTTACCTTTACTTCGATTCCTTGTGAACGGTTACGGAATATCAATTCATGGTTTTTCGACTTTGATATTTAATTCAGTTTTTCCATTGACCGTGCAACTCAAACCGCTTTGGGTTGGGTCGGAAAATTTGTTGTGGATCATTGGCGGTAACGGAATTGGTTGTCCTTTATGATCGGCTTTTGCTTTTCCGATTGGGGCGGAGATAACAGTTACTTGATAGTCGCCGTTTGGTATGCCTTTTTTCATATCGCCGCCGTAAATTTGAAATGTACCGTTTGCCATGATTTGTCCGCCGGCACTGTACGATGCGGATTGCCTGCTCTTTTTGTGTTTTTTCATATGTTTCGCGTTAAAATATGAAAATTTCACTGAATAATTACAAATGCGTAACAATTCCGTAATTGTTAAAAAAAATACCGATTTTATGATTTACACGGTATAGTGAGTTATGAATTTAATGATTTTTGAAAAAACAGTTGCTCCCGATAATAGGAAAGACGTTATGATATGGTATGATAAATAAACTCAATGAAGTAGAAAATCATGATTATGATCATTCCTTTGTCCCTTCACCTTTTTTTCGAGTGCTTTGCGTTTTGGAGAATTTTTTTTAACGTGGAACATGTGGAATTTTCAATTCCAACCCAACTCATGAATTATTACCGGCAACCGACAATTTATTGTTTTCAACGAACATGAACGAATTTGATAACCAATTTTATCGTGAAACTCCTGAAGAAACTGCTATAAGACTTCGTGCCAAGATTGCGGCAGGGGAATCGTATTTGAAGCCGGAATTGGCAAAAGTTTTAATGTTGTCGGCTCAGCAATCAGCCGTTAATCAACGATTTGATGATGCTCTTTTTCGTGTTGATGAAGCCCTTGCTATTGCAGAAAAACTGATTGAAAATGATCAGACCGAATTTCAGACATTTTTGATTCCCTGCTTCCTTTTTCGGGCAACCATTACGTTGTTTCACCGAGGTCCAGAAGCCGGATTAGTTGCCTTTAATGAGGCAATTCAGTATTTCACGGAAAAAACAGATCGGGACAACCCTATTATACAAAACGGATTGGCGATTGCTCTTGTGAATAAAGCGAAAATTCTGACAAATTCGCTTGGCGCCTATTCAACGGCAGTCGCCACTCAAGAACAAGCCGTGAAAATCTGGCAATACCTGTTGCGCTCCAACGGTACAGAATATCGACAACAACTTATTTCCGCTTTGCTGGAATGCGGTGATTTGAAAATTTTGTGCGGAAATTCGGCAAAAGCTCTTCCTGATTTTCGGGAAGCGTTCGACATTGTCCATGAGGGAATTATTGACGGATTGGCTGAACTTTATCCGGTTTTGATTCAGGTGTTGCTGAAACTAACAAAACTCTATGAATACCTCGGCGATCTTTCCAACGCTTTTCATTCAGTGCGGGAATCAATTCAGATTGTTCAGGATTTGGTGAACGGAGGAGAATCACAGGCGAAAATCATGTTGACAACACTGTATTTACAACATGGAAATCTCTTTGAACGACGCGGTCAACATGCAGCGGCTTTAGAGGAATTTGATCGTTGCCGTGATGTTTATTACGAAATTCTGCGTTGGAACGAAAAACCAATATCAGGAAATTATGTTCTTCGGGTTGGTTTGGCGAATGTGTTGATGTTTCGCGGCAACATGTTGACGGAGTTGGAACGTTACGGCGAAGCGATGACCGCGTTCGACGAATCCGCAAAACAATATCA
>JAISBG010000733.1 GCA_031266315.1 Planctomycetaceae bacterium
CTTATCGTGAAGTCGAAGAATCTGGTCTTTTTGGTGTTGTCGTCAAAGCGGAATGTTCTTACCACAAACCGGCAAAGTATGATGATTTGCTGACAATTCATACAACACTCAAACGAATAACACGGGTTAAACTCGAATATGAACACCAAATAATACGTGATTCCGAAATTCTCGCTACAGGACATATCACACTCGCTTTTGTTGACCGTGCCGGCAATATTCAACGGGTTCCCGATTGGATGAAACCGGAAAATTAAAATCAAAATCGAAGTTGAAATCAAAATTGAAATAAATGCACAATTTCACAGAGAATAAATTTTATGACAACAAAATTACCCATTGATAAAGAACGAATTGCTAAAGCGGTTCGGGAAATTCTTATTGCTATTGGCGAAAATCCGGATCGGGAAGGTTTATTGGAAACGCCCCAGCGAGTTGCCCGAATGTATGAAGAATTTTTCGGCGGTTTGTATGAAGACCCAAGTGTTCATCTTCAAAAATTTTTCAAAGAAAATTATAACGAAATTGTTTTGGTTCGGGATATTAGTTTCAATAGTATTTGTGAACATCATTTGATGCCGTTTATGGGCAATGTTCATATCGGATATATTCCGGACGGTCGCGTGATTGGTCTTAGCAAACTTGCTCGAGTCGTGGAGGTAATTTCACATCGTCCTCAAGTTCAAGAGCGTATGACGGAAGACATTGCGGAACTTCTTTACTGCCAACTCAAAGCCAAAGCGGTGGCGGTAGTGGTTGAAGCGGAACACACTTGTATGACCGTTCGCGGCGTGAAAAAACCGGGTTCCACTTGTATCACCTCAGCATTACGCGGCAGATTTCTCAAAGATTCCTCCAGCCGCGCAGAAATCCTGTCGCTTATCAATAAACGATAAGATACTTATTGTACTGGAAATTCCGCTGAATATATACCGTAGCCGGTATGGGCGATAGGCTTCGCCCTTGAGTAACCGCTTCACGTTGTTGGGCTTCCGCAATCAGCTTCGTGAATTTTAAAACGGCTTGAGTATACTCTTCACACTTTAAAATTCAGTTTTCGTTTTAGTAAGGGACATGACGAACAATGAACGCTCTCTTAACCGAAATTTCAAGTGTAATGAGTATATTGAGGAAGTTTTTCGTGATGGTTGCCGCAAGAAACCGGTCAATGAAATTGACATTGAAGGACTTTTTTGCGTGAATGTTTACCTATTTTTTTAATTTCATTAAGAATTTTTTCTGGTCATATTTTTGAGTATCAAATTTTTTTACATCAAAAATAAAGTTTTTTTCTCCATTCGCTTCAACATTGAATTTAAGCGAAGAAGTCTCTTTTCCCCAATACTCCGTATCCACATAAAATTCATAAATATTGGACAGACCTGTTTCATCGAGTGGAAAATATTCTACAATTTTTCTTTTATCAATCGTCAATATCATGGGACTTTCAATCAATCCTTTAATATCACGGGTTTTCATTTGAGCGGTTCCCGATGCATTCGTTATTCCGCTTCCAAACCAATTTCCCAATTCGACAGAATCCGGATAGGCAATGAGTTGGGCATCTGCGAGCGGTGAACCATCAACAGTAATTGTAATTGAAACAGGGTAAGATTTCGGCATTCCCTCTGGACGTTTATGTCCACAACCAAAATCACAGAAAAGAGATAACAGTAAACCACAAAGAAATAATATTCTCATTTTCAAAAATCCTTATTAATTAAAAATATTTTCGATTGATACAAAACAGGCTATAACTGTACTGTATCATTTATTTTTTTGTTATAGAAATAGTTACGGTTGCAAAATATTATACTGAGACCGGTTAAAATTTCGGGTATTTCGGGCAATACAGGTAGTCGCCGCTCTCCGTGCGGCGTCTCAACTGTATGGAATATGGTTGTTACCTCTCAACCCATCACGCCCTGATTTTAACCGTCGTCGGTATAATGTAATCAAAAATCACAGATACTCCGTTATCCGGGATATGATAAAATTCTTAAAAAGATTTTGATTCTCCGCCGTCTCGTGTTCCCATTGCTCCCCAAACGCCGAAAATACTTTCACCATCGGCATTTGCGGAACCACTGTTCGAACGATAAGCACTTTCACTCAACGTATGTCCTGCGCTGGTATTATTAATTGTTTCAGAAACAAAGGTAATAGACCCGTCACAGCGACCAGTATTAACACCGCCGGTATGATAACTATTAGCGGTTCGATAACCAGGACCATCTGTTCCTGAGGAACAAGTAGCGGAATTGGGCGGCAATACTGTATGAAAACAGTTGACTCCCGATCTGCCGTCAAACCGTTGCAAACCGCGTTCTTCACCACCTGTTGGTGCGGTACCGATGTGATAATTTCCGTTTTTTGTACTCATACATTGAGCCGGTGAATATACCACTGTACCTTGGGCTGCATCACCAACAGTAACATTATAACGTCCTCCATGAATCGCACCGCGATTATTGAGATCAAGAATCGCACATTCCGCAAATGCAATTGTGTTACTAGTACCATCGGTACAAGCAGCAAGACCAAAATACTTTCCGGCAGAAAAAATACCGCGGCTGTCCCCGAATTTATCAATTGTTCCGCCGCCGCTTGCACCCATTGTCGGATAACGTCCTCCAGAGGCAACAAGATCGCCGCGGCTGGTATGATAATTGGTTCCTGCATAACCGGGGAAGTTATCAACCCCCGGTGGAATTTGTAACTGACCGCACATTATATCGGACGGACACTGAAGATAGGAAATCTGGGCAGAAAACAAATTCATCGTTGAGCCATATTGACTGGGATTTGCCGCCCAAAGTGTTCTTAGGGGAAGTCCAATCCAAGGCGGAGATATTGTATTAGGAACGGTTTTCGCCGCAGAAATCGTTCCGCCTCCCATACTGTCTGTAGCAACTGTAACATAGGCACTATAAAGAGTACCTTGTTCCATGTAAGGCAACAGATTTACTAAAGCTCCCCACCTGCCATGATCATCGCCTCCCGTTGACCGAACACCGTCCCATCCACAACTATCATAACCACCGCGACCGGCAGGAAAGGCTTCGTGGCTATCGTGATAGTTGTGAAGTGAAAGTGTGACTTGTTTGAGGTTGTTTGTACACTGCATCCGTCGTGCCGCCTCACGTGCTGCTTGGACAGCTGGTAACAGAAGAGCGATTAACACACCGATAATCGCAATCACTACCAACAATTCGACGAGGGTAAAGCCTCTAAAAA
>JAISBG010000761.1 GCA_031266315.1 Planctomycetaceae bacterium
GTTGCGTCGGCGATAGCCGACTATGAATTAGATTAACGATGGCAAATGTGTTGCTTTCCGTTTTGGAGTCAATAATAACTCAACCGGCGCAACCGGCCAGCGGACGGATTGCCCACCCCTTTTCGCCGACAGTGAACCAGAATAACGACGGCAAATGGTATTGCCTTCCATTTTGGAGTTAATCATCAGGTGGGCAATCCGCCCGCTGGGCGGTTGCGCCGGTTGAGTCTGTAACTGACTCCAAAACGGAAGGCAATACAAATTGCCGTTGTTAATCTGGTTCACTGTTGGCTAACGCCAACGCGATGTTTTAGCAAAACATCGCCCACCTGATGATTGCCTAGCTTTAACGAAAATTCCGCTGAAATATTACCAATTCTATTACAGTGGGAGAGACCTAATCCGGTAGAATCAGGACTTTTTTACCGACGGTGCGCAACTTCTGTCAATAATTATGCCGAAATCGCCGAAAAATGGAATTGATAATATTTTCCGGTTCTTTGTTCAGTGATGGAATAACACCGCAACCAATAAATGTGAATTAGGAAAAGAAAACGGAGTATTGAGTGAACCTGACTTTACACGCCAATCAGAGGAAGAAAAAACAACAGACAATTATAATGACTGTTCTGTTGTTGTCGTTATTTTTACATGGACTGCCTATTTTATCGAACCGGCTTATTTCGCAAGAGACAACGCGGTTAATGTTCCCCAACAAATTAGCGGTCAACACGCCGTCTTCCGTTCAATTGACGCCGGTAACTCAGGACGCGCCCGGAACCGCTTCGACAAACGTTTCTTTTTCCGAAACGGCTAAATATGAATTTTACCCACTTCAATTTGCGGAAAACCTTCGTTCCATTGCCCAACTGAGTAATCCCGAAATGTCGGAACTTTCCCAATGGGCAAAGAAAACCCTGCTTCATTTGGAAGCGTTGATCTTTTACGTGAACCAAAGCAATTCGTCACAGGCTTGGTCTCATTTGAAACAATTGGAAAAGTTCATTGTCGAATTGGAGACGCTTCGCAAAAATCTCAAAGCGGCAAACCTGCAAACAGAATCATCGCAAGCGGAGTTACCGCAAACAGAAACACAGGAATTGATTCCGACAGATATTGCGCTTGAGGAACTTTTGTTGGCATTGGAACGGCGGGTCATTCTCTGGGGAACCGCAATTCAAGCCGAAACAACTCCTTCGTTTCCCGTTTCACAGCATTTCGGCAAAAAGAGTGTCGATGTTCAACGTCTCAAAGAACGAACACTGGCGGTTGAGAATTATTTTCTCAGTAAAACGTCTGCGGAGAACAAGGAAAACATTGGGGTACTTTGGTGTGATTATCTTGATACCCGATCTTTTCTTGCGGATTTGGAAGCCTGCCAAAAGATGTTTTACCAACCGAATCGCCGTGTTTCAACACTGGTTTCGACCATTCCGGTTCCGATGCTGATTTCGTTTTGTGATCGTGCCAACGTTGTTCTTCTTCGGTTGAACGACCCGCACCTGACGGACAATCAACGGCGTTATCTGAATGTTCCGGCAGTTACGGCGTGGCGGGAAGAGTTGGCGAACTGGTCGGCGGACACGGTAACACCTATCATGTTGATTCGCGGTATGGAACGGTTTGAAGAGACGGGCGGCATGAGTGATATGGAAACACTTTTCCGTTTGGCGACACGGCTTTCGTTTTCACGAACCCCCGCTTTTCGCCAACTCGGTTTGTTGACCAGTGAATTGTACGGCGGTGCCAATGTCAAGGTTTATGTTTCCAAAGTGTTGGTAAATCATTTGCTTCCGCCTTCCCAGCCGGAGATTGCAACATTCCGTGATGTGATTCAACAGCAACCGGTTTTCGGACGGCGGCGAACCGACACCGATATTGAAATGAACTTTATTCCGGCGGCGGATCGTCTTCTTCTTTCGCTGGATGTTTCGGGAACGGTCAAAACCACGTCGCGTGCCAATGCCGCCATCACGACCCTTCTCACCGGCGGACAAGCCGAATATGAAGCACAAAAACTCATTGAATTAACCGAAGAAGGTTTTGTTCTGGCTCCGTGTCATGTTCAGGTTCGGAAGAATCGGCTGGAGTTACTGAACTTCCAAACGGATTTTGACCGGATACCGTTGCTTTCCGGTTTGGTTCGCAGTGCGGTTCGTAATCAATACGAATCCCGCCAACCCGACGCTCAATCGGAAACTCAACAGAAAATCACCCGACAAGTTCGTGAACGTGTTAACCGCGAAGCCAATGACCGGTTCCAAAAGTTTAACGAGAAATATTATGAGTTGGTCGAAGAACTGTCAAAACGTTTTGACTTATTCCTTGAAAAGAAGGACGCAAGAACGGAAATGGATTGGCTTTTAACTTCGTGGGCGGTTCGGAGTCAAGACTTTTTGAGCGGCAACACTCCCGCGCCGGAAACTCCCGCCGGTTCTTTTGCTGATTTGAAAGTTCACGAATCGGTCATCAATATGTTGGTCGGCAAACTGAATTTCGACGGCAAAGCCGCAACGGTTGGAGAGATACGTCATGATGTTGCCGAAAAGTTCAACCGCCCGCAATTCGCCGAACCCGGAGAACACGATGATGTTCAGATTGCGTTTGCGAAGTACAATCCGATTATTGTTCGATTTGTGGACGGACGGATTGAGATTTCCATTGCGTTGGATTCGCTCAAAATCCAACGGCAAACATATCGCCATTTCAAAGTGATTGTCCGTTATCGCCCCATCGTAACCAATGACGGTGAACTCGTTTTGAAACGTGATCCCGTGATCAATCTTATCAATGTTTCGCGTGGTCAACTGGTGTTGCGAACCGCGTTCACAACAATTTTCCCGCCCAACCGTTTTTTCTCCCTGAAACCGCCGATTTTCCAAAACGACCCGCGTTTTTCCAGTTTAACAACAGGACATTGCCGTCTTGAAAAAGGCTGGTTTGCAGTAGCGTTAATTGCCGACGCCCCCTCAACCGAATCAATATCAGACAAATCCGATAAACCGAATAATAATTCTACCGTCAATAACATAAAAACATTATTGAGATAAGATAATAGACTGTATTAGTGTTCTATCTGGTATTGTTCAAAAGATTGAAATCAGGTTTTCGCAACCTCATTTCGATCACTTGGAAAATACAAAATAGAACACTAACACAATATACAAACCTTGTACACAAGAAGACACCTGCCGTGTACACGGAAATAGCAGAGTCTCTGACATGGGAGGAGTGAAGCCTTCAACACGGGAATGTTGCCGCCTTCAACACCCAAAGGTGGGCAACTATAAAATAGGCAACCTTTGGGGTGGGCGACCTTTTGCTAAAAGGTCGCGTCGGCGTACTCGCCAACAATGAATCAGATTAACGACGATAAA
>JAISBG010000050.1 GCA_031266315.1 Planctomycetaceae bacterium
CCGCCAATACGTATTCCGGCGGAACAAATTTAGCCGGAACCGGAACACTTAATGTTACACGCGGAGACTTACTCGGAATCGGTAATGTACATTTTCTCAATAACGGAGCTCAAGATACAAGTAAACTTAACGTAACAGGAACAGCAACGTTGAATCAACAACTTATTGCCGAAACCGGAAGTAATGGACTTGTTACGGTTGATAAGACGAAAAACCTGACGATTCACCGGATTGTTGATACGACCGACTCGATAGACAATGCGGTTGACAGCGCGGTTTATGTTAAAACCGGCGGTCAATTGAAAATTCAGGCACAACCGCAAGGTCGTTACGGGAATATTATCTTCAGCGAAAACGGAACAAAAAATGACGGCAGCCTTCTCGAAAAAGGTTCAGCCGCTTTTGTTGAATACGGCGGTCAATTGGAAATGGACGGCGTTACCGTTTCAAAAAATAAAGTTCAAACCGGCGGCGGAATTATTTACAACGAAGGAAACACAATAATTCGATCAGGAATTTTTTCCGAAAATATCGGCAGTGCTGTCCGTGCCTCTGGAAATTCCAAAACAGAAATTTTCGATTCCACCTTTACAAAAAACAGTACAGACGGAAATGGTGCTGCTGTTTATTATCAAGGTTCAAACGGTAATAATTCCTCTTTGACCATTAGCGCAACAGCAGGTAAAATGACGCTTTTTTCCGATAACCATGCCGAAACAAAAACTGAAACCGGTACCGTTGCTAATTCTATTCACCTCACCGCCGTCAATAACGGAACAGCAAACCTTATTATTGACACACATAAAGATACGAAGTCGGGAGCGGAAGGAATTGTCGATATGCTTGATCCAATCTCAAGCGATAACGGCAATTACACAATAAACGTTACCAAAACAGGTGAAGGAACATGGAAACTTGCCGGCAATAATGAACTTAAATCAACCAACGGAACATTTCAAATTACTAACGGCATTGTTGATTTGTATAAAGAAGGAAAGATTGAGATTACAAACGGAACGTTTAGTATTGATGCCGCCGGAACATTAAATAGCCGCGGGGAAAATTCTGTTACTGCAAAGATGATCAGTTTTGCGGATGGTGCAACATTGGGATTCGATTTAACAGAATCTAAATCAGTAACAGAACCGGAAGGTTCTCCGGCTCTGTTGAATCTCAATACCAATTCTTTGAATTTTAACAGAACAAAAATTGACCTTCTGGAACTCAGCAGTCAAAGTGAAAGCGGTTACGGTATTTTCAATCTGTTAACAACAGATACATTAATAAGCGATAGTACTGTTGTCAGTTTAGAGTTACAATATCATGGTCAAGACATGAAACAATTCCGGCAACAATTTGGGGTACTCAAAACAACCAATGACGGAAAAACGTTACAAGTTGAAATTACCAAAACGGATAACGGAACAACGCAATGGACAAATAAGAGCGAAAATTTACAATGGGACGCAACGTCACATAACTGGCACGGAATTAGTCAAAATATTAGTACAACAACTCAATTTCTGGATGGCGATACAATAATCTTTACGGATAACGGAGCCGGAAAAATTACAATTATCGACGGCGGTGTTAATATTGCGGGAATGACCGTTGATAATTCTGCTGGTGAAAAAAATGATTATGTTTTTCAAGGCGGTTCGATCAGTCCTGTTACAGGAAAAAAAGACAGCGGTTTGCTTAAAAAAGGTTCCGGTACAGTAACTTTCACACAAGAAAATTATTTTGAAGGCGGAACAATAATTGAAGGCGGAAAAGTAGTTGCCAACAAAATTTCTTCACTCGGAACAGGAGATATTGTATTTAAAAATAATAACGACGACGCGGCTCTTGAATTCAATCTTGACGGACAAAGCAGCGGAGTTTTGGAACAAAAAATTATCGGTGAGACAGGAAATCGCGGTCAGTTAATTAAATCAGGCAGCGGTTCTTTGACGTTGAAAAATCAAAACACTTACGGCGGTGAAACAATTATTCGCGGCGGAACACTGATTGCCGAAGGATTAGATACTCTTGGTTCCGGTAACATTATTACCGGCGATGAAACGGGACACGGAACAATGGTTCTCAATCTGGCAAAAGATGAAGTGTTTACAAAAGAGATTTCAGGAACAGGTTCACTCAAAACTGCCGGAACCGGAACATTGACATTAACCCAAGAAAATAATTATTCCGGCGGTACCACCATCGAATCCGGTACGGCAATTTTTGCACAAAATATTAACTCACTAGGAACCGGAGATATTCGTAACGATGGAAAACTCACTTTGGACTTAGCGTCCGACGGAATACTGAAACAATCCATGAGCGGAATTGGAAGTTTTGAAAAGAGAGGAAACGGTCTTTTGGAACTGACGCAAGCGAATACATTTTCCGGCAAAACAATATTGACGGCTGGAACACTTCGTTTGAAAAATGAATCAGCCTTGCAAAACAGCGTACTGGATTATCAAAACGGAAACTTAGACATCGGAAACCTGAATCGACTCAAACTCGGAGGAATCGCCGGAACACAAAATTTGTTACTGAATAACTCATCGGGACAAGCGGTTGCTCTGACGGTTGGAGCAGATAATCAGGATACCGTGCCCGTGTACAACGGGAATATCACCGGAACAGGAAACGTAACAAAAATAGGAGGCGGAATCCAAAAGTTCGCCGGTCAAAATACCTATTCCGGCGGAACAACAATTTCGGACGGACGACTCGTTTCGATTGGAATTTCCGGCTTCGGAACCGGCAACATTGTTAATAACGCCGAAATGGAGTTTGAAATTAACGCCAATAACGAAGAAACGTACGAAAAAACAATTAGCGGTACAGGTTCTCTGTGGAAAAGCGGTTCCGGTACATTAACATTGGTCGGTAAAAATACTTATGAAGGTGAAACAATTATTGAAAACGGACGGATTGCCGTTTCATCAATCGAGTCGCTTGGAAGGATTTCTGAAAAAGGTTATGAAGAAAGTGCTGTTGTGATGCGAAACGAAAACGCTTCTTTGTTACTCGATTTCAATGAAAATGTAACCTTTTCACGAACTATTAACGGAACAGGTTCTGTTTATAAAACCGGAAACGGAATATTAACACTTGAAAAAGATTTGAACCTTAACGGCTCAACTCATGTTCTTGCCGGAACACTGTTTGTCAATGCCGAAGCAAAAACCGCAACCACTGTTTATGACGGCGCAACACTCGGCGGAGACGGTTTTATCAATAATAGTGTTACGTTTAGAAACGGTTCTTCACAGATTATCGGACAAAACGAAAACGCAAAACTCACCACCTTCACCGCAAAGAATATCAATTACGAAAATGGTTCGACGGTTTATATTAAGGTCGGTCAAAACGGCAGTGATCAGGTGATTGCAAAAGACTGATTCAATTTCGCAAAAGGCGGCGGTGTGGTCAATGTTGTTCTCCTGAATCTCGGTCTTGATGATTTTGACCCGGAAACAGCCGTCTCTCCAACCGATTACACTATTTTTGTTGCGGACGCCGGAAAATTGTTACTTAACGGAAAACATATCAGTAACACCGAAAGCGATTCCGATACATTAACTGTTGAAGGGAAAAACGGTGAAATCCGGTTTCTGGCGGAGCCGGAAGAAGGTCTTGGAGTTCTCGGCTATTCGGTTAAAACCGACGACAAGGCGACAAGAAGTATTTCGTTAAGTCTTGCCGCTGTCAGTCCTGCTGCGGTTGCTTATTTGAACACAAATCAACGCGAAGTTTTGAAAGGAATTACCGACGCGGATATTTTCGACGGAATTTATGCGTACAACAAACAATCTCGAGGAAACGTTATTGACCAGACCATGCCGATGATTCAAACCGCAATGCCGTTTTTGACGGAACGAAGTGTAACACAATTTAATATTGCGGCATTTGACCGGCTGCGTTTCCTGCGTGAACCGCTTGCTCTGACGGATCGGGAAATCAACGCTTATCGCGGCAGTTCACACCGTTTGGCTCATATTCATTCGCGGAACAATTATCTGTGGTTTCAGAATTACGGTGATTTTATCCGTATGAGTGCCGGCGGCGGTGTTCCTGAATTTCAGGCAAATTCGTACGGATTTAGTGTTGGTGTGGACAAGGGAATTGATTATCATTCTTCCGTCGGTCTTGGAATGGGCGGCTATTTCAGCGATCTGAACGCCAACGATGTTTATCAAAAAGGCGACATCGGTTCTTACCTGATTTCGTTGTACGGTAATTGGATCAACGACGATAACTGGATGATTACCGGCTCGACCGGCTTTGTTTTCAGTTCGTATGAATTAACACGCAACGCTCCAACATTCAACACAACCCTTAAAAGCCGGCATTGCGGAACAACGCTTTTCGCTTCGGTTGAAGGTTCCAGAAAAATTTTGTTCGGAAAATATGAAGTTTCACCTCATCTTGGAGCCGATTTTATCTGGCTTGGTGAAGAAGGTTACCGCGAACACGCAACAACCGGTTTGCAAAGTCTTGCGTTGAATATTAAAAGTCAGGACACGTTCACGGTTTTGAGTACGGTTGGAATCCGGTTGGGACGATCCATGCGTTTGATGGGCGGTAACATTGTCAATCCGTCCTTGTATGCCGCATGGATTCACGATTGGACGGAAAGCAATATCACCACAACCGCCTCATTTTTCGGCGAACCGTCATTCAAAATTCGCGGTGCCTCCATGAATCGCGACCGTGCACAACTAGGTGCAAATCTCAATATGACACTGAATAAACGAACAGATATGTTCGCCCGATTCAACGCCGAACTCGCAACACGTTACAGCGATTTGAGTTTCCATCTCGGAATTCGTTTCGGATTCTAAAACAATGGTGGGCAATCCCTTCGCTGAAGGGTCGCACCGGTTGGTTTGTTATTGACTCCAAAACGGAAGGTATACTGCGTTAGGGTTATGTTTAATATTTTTTGAGTGATTGAATTTAAGTATTCGTAACCTCATTTTCAACCTAATTTTCACAACAAAAACAACCTCAGTAGCAAAAAAACAAAAAACACTCGACCTCATTACCTCATTAAAAATTATCAATGAGGTAATGAGGTTGGTTTGGGGAGGAATCATTAGGCTACTGAGGTTGTTTAGTCAAAAAAATTAGGTTGAAAATAAGGTTGACGATAGATTGTTTTTACGCAACAGAAATAATCAAGTGAATCTTTAAAATTACCAAATTTATGCCTCACACTGTATAACACAATTTAATTTGCCGTCGTTAATCCGGTTCATTGTCGGCTAATGCCGACGCGACCTTTTAGCAAAAGGTCGCCCACCTTATGGTTGCGTGGTTGCTTACCTCGTGGTTGCCTGCTTTTATGGTTTATTTTTCAACCATTTTTGGATAACATTTATAAGGTGATTGGCGTCAATCGGTTTGGAACAAAAATCGTCCATACCATATTTGAAACAACGTTCCCGATCATCTTGCATGGAATTTGCCGTCAACGCAATAATCGGAATATGTCCGGTATGAATCGGTTTTCGCACGTCCGCATTTGTTTCCATGTTTCGGATTTTTTGCGTCGCTTCAAATCCGTCCATTTCCGGCATTTGACAGTCCATCAGAATCAATGAAAAATTTCGGCGAAATACCGCCTCACAGGCTTTAATACCGTTTTCCACTAATTCAAAACTAAAATCGGCTTTCGTTAAAATCTCTCCGATAACAATTTGATTGATTCGATTGTCTTCCGCAACAAGAATTGTTGGTTTTATTTGCGGCGTTTGTGTTACTTCATCGGTAATCGCCGGAATTGTTTTTATTGTGCTATAATTATCGATCGTTGTATTCAGGTAACGTTCTTCATCCCATGTACTTTTCCATTGTTTTTGCAATTTTTCGATATTTCCCGAAAAAATATTGCTATCCGTAACAGTATCAAAAATAGCATCGAAGAGTGAGGAACAAAAGAAGGGTTTGCCGATAATTTGAGTAACAGATTCCATCGACAAATCCGTTTCAGAATAGTCTTTGGCAAGCGGCGTCAACAAAATGATTGCAGTTGATTGCAAATCGGGATTACGTTTGATTTCTTCGATGAGTTCCGAGCCCGGCGCGTCCGCAAGGCAGTTATCGATCACCGCAATACGGTAAGGTTGTCCGTGTTGAACCGCATTATGAAGTTCCGGCAGCGCATCGTTTTTGTTTCGGTAAGCCCGTGTGTTCATTTCCCATGATTGAAGCAACTCGACAATGACATTCCGTAACAAGTTATTTTCAACCGCAACAAGTATTTTTTGTTTTGCCAATGCTTGTTGTCCGTTTCGGAAAATATCGGACATCTGAAAAATAGGTTTATCGCAGGCAAATGGAATCGTGAATTGAAACCGTGAACCGACATTTTCCTGACTTTCAACATGAATCTCGCCGCCCATGAGACGAATCATTTCCTGCGAAATCGCAAGTCCCATACCGGTTCCTCCGTATTTTCTTGCAAAGGAAGAATCAAGTTGTAAAAAGGAATCGAACAATTGATGGAGTTTGTCTTGCGGAATACCAATTCCTGTATCCATAATTTCAAAACGAATCATACAACAGGGAATACCGCCTCTTTCCTGTTGAGAGTCCAACGCAACAGAAAGTTTAACACCGCCGTAAGCGGTAAATTTGATACCGTTATTCAGGAGTTTGAAAAGAACCTGACGCAAACGACCGGCATCGCCAAGAACACGTTTGGGAATATCCGTTAAATAAATACCACAGAGTTCCAAATTACGATTCAACGCTTTTGCCGCTAATGCCGCCAGAACCGATTCAAGCAATTCCGGCAAGTCAAATTCCGCAAAATTCAGTTGGATATTGCCTTCTTCAATCTTAGAAAAATCAAGAATGTCGTCAACAATGGAAAGCAAATGCCGACCGGAACTACGTACCAATTCAATATATTCACGTTGTTTCCGGTTCAACTCTGTTTTCAGTAACAAATCGGAAATACCAATAACACCGTTCAACGGCGTACGAATTTCGTGACTGATATTTGCCAGAAATTTTGTTTTCGCAATAGATGTTTGTTCCGCTTCGATTCTCCGAATTTGTTCCGTTAAATCATTGAAACAAATCGCAATTAGTTTTTCTCCGTCCTGACGTTTCAATAAATCGACGGTAATTTGTACGGGAAATCGTGTCCGGTTACGGCGTTCCATTTCCGTTTCAAAACGTAATGTTTTATCGTCTTCCACTTTTTGGAGAAAAATATCCCATTTTTCTTCATTCAAAAATGGAGCAAAATTTTTGAAATTTTCTCCGACCGGTGATTCCGGCAATTCGTAACCGCAAGTTGCGGCTCCGATAAGATTGACATATTGAATGGTTCCGTCCAGATTCAACCAAAATACCGGTTCGGAAATGTGGTCGATGACCAACTGCATTGTCCGCAAGGTTTGTTCGGAACGAACACGGAACGTTTCGTCATACAAAAGAATTCCAATCTGATCTTCCTTTGAAGGAAAAACAACAATTTCCTGATAGGGAGTTTCATAGAAATTTGAAACGTAAATATGATAAGTTCCTGAAGTTCCCTGAGCCGCCGCGTCCAAACCATGCCACCATTTCCCGCTCGTTTGAGCGGGAAGAATCTGCACGTTATGAAAAAGTTGCAGCAATGAATTGCCGTAAAGTTTGTCGGGAGTTGTTTGAAGTGTTGCGGCGAATGCCGGATTAGCATGGGAAATTACGTAATCAACCGGTTGGTTTGTTTTGTCACGAATAACATCAAGAAGTAATAAACCATTGCTCATTGATGCAAAAAGAAACCGGTATTGCTCCTCACTTTCTTTAATTTTTTTTGCCGCCCAATAAGTAATCGTAACATCGTGAAATTTCCAGATTTGGGTAACTTCGGAATGACTGTTGCCGACTTGAACAACAACAGCATCCCATTCATAAACACGTCCATCGTGAAAATGTAACGTTCCAGCCTGAGGTTTTTGTGTTTCCAAAAGTTGAAGGCGGGCTTCTTTAATTTCGTCCCCATTCGATGTGAGATCACGAATCCGGTCATCAAACAGGTCTATTGATTGGGCAAACAAACTCTTCGATGTTATTTCGAATAACTCAAGAAAACGGGAATTGATACGATATTTTTTATTGTTTCCGTAACAAACCAAAATACCGTCGTCAAGAGATTCAAGAACAACAAGGAGAAGTTGCTCTAACGGTTTGTCATTATCGGCAACAGTAATCGCCGTAGGCTCCGCAACAACCGTATCCGTTTCATCAACCGCAAAACCGGCAACACCAATAATTTGTGTTCCTTCCATAACCGGCAACATTCGAAGATTGAAAAAACAGGAACGAAAATAACCGGTTAGTTTGGAAATTTCACCTTGACGAGTTTTTTGAAAATGGTTGATGAAGTTTGAATGTGGTTCAAAATAATCGTTAATTGTTTTCCCGCAAACCTCCTCCGCTTTCAGATCAATTCGGTTCAATCCCTCGCCGTCGCATTGCGTAAACCGCCCTTGCAAATCCAAACGGAAAACAATACGTTTCGACGAAGGAATAAATTGTTCGAAAAATTCCCAAACAAGATCTGATGAAAAGATTGATAAATCACTTGAAACAGACATCACTGCACAAAAAATACATTAAATCAATTATTATAACGGAAGAATCAATATCGAAGAAAAAAAACTTCGCCATCATTGACAATATTGAAGAGAACCTGTTAACCTGAATATTGCCCGCTTTGCAATGGTATCAATGGAAATAAATCGTGTTGCTGTTTGTGTATGATTATTTTGTTGCAGTATTGATAAATTAATGGGACAAATTCAATCCGGTGTGAAAAAAAGATACGTGTTGATACGTTGCCGAAAAGCCGGAGTATTCAAAACAATCAATGTTCGGTGTCGAATGCCAATATAAGAATCAACATTTACCGCTTCAATTTTGTTCTGAAATTTTTGACGTACTGATGTTGACGGTCCGTAACGTCCTAAGGCGTTGATTTGAATTTTCGAATCATAAAGAAAAGGATAGAACATCAGCCGAAAATCTGTCGGATTGTACAAAATAAGTATTTTTTCAACCAACTCCGGAACTTGGGCATACTTGGCTCCTTCCGAAAAATCATGCTGATCTGTTGCCGGCGACGCCAAAACCATTCGGATTCGCAATTTTTCCGGCGGACTCTTTTCCAGATTGACCATTGCTTCGCCAAGTATCCGGTTCCCAAAACTAAAACCAAGAAGGCAAACACAACTTTGTGGTTTCAGGGATTGCAAAAACCGCGCCAGATAATATCCATTGGCAACAGTAACCGGAATTTTGGCGCGAATATCCGAACGAAGTGCATGAACAATCCGTTGAGAAGGCCAGTTCCAGAATACCATTCGATAAGGTTGATCCGAAGGCAAAAGCCGTGTGATTCCTAACCCAACTTCAATAGTATTAGCGGTTGTCGAAGTATAACCGGGAGCAAAAACGATGACGGGAACATCGGGATTCTGTGAATCCCAAAACTCAATAGCGTTTGAAGATTCCCAACGATTATTTTGAAGGCAACGATATTCGATTCGTTCAAAATCGGCATCATCTGCTTGTGTCCACGAAACGGAATGAGTATCAATCATCCAAACATCGTGTTGAGCGTGAACGTTTGCTATTGCTCCAAAAGTTCCGAAACACAGCCAAAACAAAAGAACAAATTGTCTGAACACAAAACGAAAAAAATAGGGTAATAAATTCATGATTATTCTCTTGAACCATTGCAAAACTTTTATGAAACTCATAAACACCAGCGATCTTAAAATTTTAACTTAGTAATAAGGTAAAGTCAATCTACCGACGACTCTTTCTCAAAAACGTAATTATTCAGCGGAATTTTTCTGATTCTACCGGATTAGGAGTGCAATCATTGCAACGTCCATAGGGTTTGAATTTTGATAACCCCGCAGGGCAGTGATTTCAAGTTAAGCGAATGATGTTAAAATAGTCATTATCTATAACATTAAATAAATTAAAAAGTTGGGTCATTTTTTGTATTTTTGCGAATATTTTTTGATTCGATTTCAAATTGGAAAAATTTTTTCGTCTTGCTGAAAATTGGCGGAGCGGGTAGAATGAAAATAGTAAAAGTGTTGAAAAAAGTTTTTTGCCTATTAACTCCGAAAAAAAGGAATAACCATGCTTC
>JAISBG010000070.1 GCA_031266315.1 Planctomycetaceae bacterium
GAATCACATTCCATTGCGGCATCGAAGTGTCCTGAAACTCATCAAGAAGCAGATGATCGGTTTGAGCATCCATTCGGTGTGCCAAAGAATCAAGTGTCGGAGAAAAATCGTTGCGCCCAAGCCGTTCTGTAACATCGTCGAAACGAAAACCATGTTCCCGAAACAATATTTCATAATAAGCCTTGACAATAAGATCAAGAAGTTGCCGTGTTGCTTTCGTTTGCTCAACGAACTTGTTAATCTGAACCGCACCAGCCTGTTTCACTAAATCTTGAATACAATAAAGTAACTCGCCGTCAAATTCTTTTTTATCGAACTTAAATTCACCGGCAACAACATTTTTAACCAGAGTTTGTTTTAAGAACGATTTCCATTCTCCGTTCCACGCAAGGCGATAGATTTCGTTACGTGCCTGAACAAATCGTTTTGGTTCCGTTTTATCCTTATTTTTAGGAATTTCCGCGTTTTGAAACCGCTCAAGAACTTGTTGTAATTCCGTATCATTGAGTTCTTTTCGCAACAAATTATCGTGATTCCAGTTTTTCGGTGTACTTTCCCGAACAATAGGCAATAATCCGGACGCAAGATTAAGAAGTTCCTGAGTAACATTTCGGTTCTGTTCTCCTTTTTGCAACAGATTCATTAATTTAGCGGCTTCATTTCGGTGGGATTCGCTCAAAACATTTCGAACGGCTTCACCGAGATAACGTGCAGAATCCGTATCTTCCAGAATTGACCAACCGGGCGGAAGTCCGAGTTCCAGTGCGAATGTTGAAGCGATTTTATTGAAGAATGAATCCAGTGTACAGATTCGCAGCCGATAAAGATTCCGCGCGAGTTTCGCAAGAATTTCTGCAAGATTATCGGGAAGTTCGAGAAAATCGGCGAGTTCACGGCGTTTTTTCGGATCGGCAACCGCGTCGGCAAGACGTAATAAAATCCGATCTAAAATTTCTCCGGCGGCTTTCCGTGTGAATGTTGACGCAAGAACCGTGTCAACCGGATAACCGTGAAAAACAAGTTGCAAAAATTGATTACTCAACCGGAACGTTTTACCCGAACCGGCAGACGCCCGAATAATAATATTAGCCACAATATTTAATGGAATTAAAAAATTTTTTAATATTCACTATAGAAAAATGAAACGAATAAAATTATTTTCAACACTTTTGCCTGTCGTACTCCATAATCCATTCCATAAAGCGGATTGTTTAACTGCTAGGTATTATTACAATTAGACTTTCAGATACACAGATCAACAGAAATCAATATAACACAGCATCCAACTTTAATCAATATATTGCTAATGTAGAACACAAATTATTCTTATGCCCTGAAAAGGCGACATAATCGATGTTACATTTTAAGTTGTTCTATCGGTATGCTGTTTTTTCAGGGCGTTGAAATTCCGATTTTTCGAGTCACAATAAAAAGGTTACTATTTTTAGAAGTTCTTTATTGATACAGTGCAAACCGGAACGGTTTACCGTCGATAAAATCGGTTGAAAGAATTGTTGGACACACATATTTTTCAATATGTTCGATCACGAGTTCGGTTCCTTTGAAGTGCGAGACGTTGGGAAAACTTCGGGAGTTGTACATTGTGTCGGTCATGTCCCGCATCAACACAACATTCTTACCAAGTTTGACCATATTGCGAAGTCCGAACGGACGACCAATCACACACATGTTGGTGTGAACGCCCATTAAAATAACGTTTTTTATTCCTTTCGCTTTCATAAACGAACCGATTTCAACTCCTTTATCGGAAACCAAATCTTTTTCTTCGTCAATAATTAACGTTTCGATTTGCCGTTTCCAGGGAGAACCGCCTTTACATTTTGGTTCACAATCGCAACCGCCGTCACTTTGATCCACTGGCCATTTGATTCCCTTCTCTGCCGGAAGACCGTTATTCCACGCCTCACCTTGTAACAACTCCTTGATTTGCGAATCATTAAATTCCGCCGCACGTTTCCTTGCGGGACTGTTTTCGTAAAACTTCATGCAACTGCTGGGCGCATGAATAATTGTTACTCCTTTATCGCGTGCGGATTGAAGAACTTTATTCATTGTCGGAGCCATTTCGGCAACACGGGCGGTTGCTCCCTTGCACCAATGTTCGTTCCACATGTCACAAATAATGATTGCGGTTTCGGTTGGTTTCCAATCCTGAACTTCGGTTTTTTGTTCAAAAACAGTCGGAACTTGTTTTTGAACGTTAATTTTTATGTCTTCGGCAACAACAGTTAATGAACTCATAATTGTACTAAGAAATAAAATCTGTAAAATACGCATTGTTTTTTCCTTATCATTGGATTAACGTAATTTTATAGAGACACACAACAGGGAATCTCTACATGGAATGGAAAAATGTTTTTGAATATAACATTTTGTTTTTTTAATTCGGAATCGAAGTACTCACTTGAAACATTCGCCTGAAATCATTCTCTGTGCTTAGAGATATTTCGCAATAAATTCTTTCTCAAAGAATTCTTTAGAACAGACGAATGTTTTTTTGGCGTACAATTGGTCAAAGTAGGACACGTTAAATTTATCATTTGGTAAAATTTCGTTCAAGTAGGACATTGGTAATGGTTCACTCTTGTGTCCCAATTTTGTTATTGAATCCGTCACATTCAAAAAAGGATTATTCTGTTCATTATAAACAAGGATAAAGGTAATACTGTTGCGAAAAATTTTTATGGATTGATCTAATTCTTCTGTTAATAAGAGTAAACTTTCAAGAAATTTTCTGATAACATCATAAAATTCGTTACTTTTTGGAACGAAACCTTTATTCGTATTTTCGCTTTCAAGTTTTCCATTTTTAAATTCAATCAAAAACCATTCATTTGTACAGTATCTATACAGAACATCACATGAATAAGGATATCCTGACAAATTTAATTTTTCTGTAACATGTTCCTTGAATGAATCAAAATTAACGACCTGTTTCCGGCATTGTGTCATATACTGGTTATTTTGGGTATCTTTTGACGCATTTTCCAGAGTATCGCCAAACTCTTGCAATAACTTATTGTAAATTTGTACTTCATTCGGCATAACGGAGATTCTCCAATGTTTGAAAAGGTTTTGCCAGTTTTTGATAAACGCCGTCAGTGTTTTCTGTAACATTTTGAACGGAACAATATTTCCCCTCGTTAATGGTAAGATAATAATTACAACGATTATTTATCTTTTGTTTTGCGCTATAGACTTCTACC
>JAISBG010000133.1 GCA_031266315.1 Planctomycetaceae bacterium
AAGTATTCTGGAAAATATATTCGATTCACCGAAATATCACGGAATATCGCAAGACGGTAAAGGATTGGATTGCGGTATTCCGTATCAATGTTAAGTTCTTTACGTTACGATTACAATTAAAAAGTATTTATTTAAGGAGATTGACCATGAAAAAGTTAATGAAAAAAGTGTTGTTGAAAAAGTTTGATGTCGGCAAAAAATTCCCTGTTAAAATAGGGGGGGGGGGGCAGTATGGAGAAGAGTTGTCGTTTTTCGGCGGGGATTCTGTTGCACTTAACCGTTCCATTCTACCGGGTTTTACGCTGGTGGAACTTCTTGTAGTGATTGCGATTATCGGGCTATTAATCGCACTTCTGTTGCCTGCAGTTCAGGCTGCTCGTGAAGCAGCAAGACGAATGCAATGCACAAACAATCTAAAACAGATTGGCATTGCGCTTCACAACTATCACGATACGCTCGGAACACTGCCGCCAGCAGCAGTAGTTAAACCCTTTGAAATTGGCGGACTTTTGAACGCCAATACTACAGCCTCTACTACTACAGGGCAAGGTTGGGGAACAGCTGCGTTGATTCTCCCATTCCTTGAACAAAACTCAATTTACGATGGTGTCGGTGTTTCACGGTTAACGATTGAAAAATCGTATCAAGATATTGAGTTACCAGGAGCAAGAGAGATTTTAGTCAATTCCAAAATATCAAGTTACCTTTGCCCATCAGATAGTGATATGCTATTCCCCAATACACATCGAGGGAATTTCGCTGTTACCGGTACAGGTGATTCCGTAGCATTCTCACCAACCAACTATGGACCTTGCCGTGGTTTTTTCAAGTTCAGTCCTATCTTTACAACCAAACTACAAAATGCAAGTTTAAACAACGGTTTGTTTCCTATCAACAAATCATACAACTTTAGTGCTGTTACGGATGGATTGAGTAATACGTTTGCCTACGGAGAACGTGCGGCATACGTCAATGGTCAATACGCAGGTGGTGGATATTTTTGGCCAGGTCCCGTTGCAGTTGGTGCCGCACAACATACCAGTTCCCAGACTGCTGTTAAATTAAATCAGAGACAAACATCAACTAATGGAAACTACTCAAGTGGACATGTTGGAGGAGCTAATTTTACTTATGCTGATGGAAGTGTCCATTTTATCAGTGAATTGATTGAATTTAAAAAGTTAGATGCTGCAGGTACAGGAACACTGGCTGACGCCGACAGCAGTACTAGTACGCCTGTTGATGATTTGTCTATTTTTAACGCTTATCAGGAATCTGTTAATGTGGGAAATATCGGTCTTTATCAACTACTCGGGTCGCGTGATGACGGTGCCACAACTAATACAGGATTCTAACAAATAATTTGGTCAACTAATTTAATCTCTTTAGATTCAATGAAAAAGAAACTTATTTTACTATTGGGAACGATGTTTGTTCTGTTGAGTGGTTGTGACACTTCACCTATTCCGTTCGGATATGTTACAGGAACACTCACTATCGACAGCAAACCTGCACCCAAAAATATGAGGGTTAATTTTTATCCTGAAATTAAGGGTGGTTCCTCCTCAATCGGTTACACTAACGAGAAGGGAAAGTTTGAAATGGAATTTTCGCTTACTCGTAAGGGAGTAGAAGTGGGAACTAATAAAGTGGTTATTGAAAATCCCGATGGAGGACGTCCTGTTGTTTCTGCCGGTATTTTGAAAGCCAATAACAAATTATTTTGGGAACAATCGTTTGAAGTGAAAAAAGGACGGCAAAAATTCAATTTTAATATTGATACGTCACTTACACCAATAGAAGAACCAAAATCACGACGTAATGGTAATAGAAGACAACAAGAAGACAATAGTATTACCGACGTAAGTGCTCCAAGTGATGGTGAATAGTTTTATGAAATTAAAATTACATTGGCAGATATTGTTCGCGTTAATTTTGGGCAGTGCGGCGGGAATATTGTTTCCTAAAGGAACTCCTTATATTTCATGGTTGGGCGACATGTTTATGAACGCCTTGAGTATGTTGATTGTTCCGATTATTTTTTTCTCAATTGTTACCGGAATTTCCGGGATTATTGATACTGGCGAGGACTTAAAAAAACTTGCGCTCAAAACAATCGGATTTTATCTCCTCACCATGATTATCGCCATCATCACCGGTTTAACATTGGTTCTCCTGATTCAACCCGGAAGCGGAATTTTGTTACCGGAAAATGTTAAAGAAACAGCAATTGAATATCGGTCAATCAAAGATATTGCGGTCGGATTTGTTCCGAAAAATATTGTCGATGCCTTGTCAAAAAATTATACGTTTCCGGTTATTCTACTGGCGTTTTGGGCGGGATTAAATGTTCCGAAATTACCGGCGGAAGAAAAGAATCTCCTGACTCGTTTTTTTAAAGCGGGATTTACATTAACAATAGTTGTTACAAAACAAGTGATTGTCCTTTCCCCCATAGGAATTTTTGCCATTGTGATGAAACAGTTTAGCGGAACATCTGATTTTCTGTTGTTGATTGCCGACATGTTGAAATACGTGTTGACCGTGAGTATCGGGCTTGCCGTTCATACTTTTGTGTGGCTTCCTTTGTTGTTGCGATATTTTCACGTCAATCCGTGGCAGCATTTCCGAAACATGTCAACACCCTTGTTGACGGCATTTTCAACCGCCTCGTCCGGCGCGGCATTGCCCGCAACACTTGACGCGGTGGAACATAAAGACGGTATTTCGCCGAAAGTTACGAATTTTACGATTCCGCTCGGTTCGGCAATCAATATGGACGGAGCCGCGTTGCTGGAATGTGTAGCGGTAATTTTTATCGCGCAGGCTTACGGAATTACCCTAACATTCCTGCAAACGGTTCTGATTGCGTTGACCTCACTCCTTTGTGCCGTCGGCGCAGCAGGAATCCCGATGGCGGCTCTTGTAATGATGAGTTTGATTCTCAATGTTGCAGGATTGCCGTTGGAAGGAATCGGGTTGGTAATCGGTGTGGATAGGATTCTCGATATGATGCGGTCAGCGGTCAATGTTTACGGTGATACTTGTGTTGCCGTAATGATCGCAAAAACCGAAAACGAAATTCTACCAATTGACCTCCCAAAAAAATAAAAATCAACGTAACGGTTTATTTAGTTTATGGGTCAATAGACAGTTACTTAAAATACTTTAAAGAGTATTTCGTCCTGAAAGGACATTGCATAACAACCCGCCGCAACGCGGCGGGTCAAACCACAAAC
>JAISBG010000152.1 GCA_031266315.1 Planctomycetaceae bacterium
AACGTCAGCCAAACACTCATCTCGGTAGTAAGTCCCACCACTCCAGAACCGGCAACAATGTTAATGTTCGGAATCGGTCTGTTTGCACTTCCTTTGTTGCGGCGTGCAAGGAAAATCAATTCTCATTGAATTGATACTGATACGAATAAAAGTGTTTCGTTTTATGTTTTAAGTAACACAAACAAGGAACGTCTTTGTTTGTGTTACTTTTATTTATTTACTTGTTCCTGTTCAAGATACAATGTCAATGTTTTCCGAAGAACTCAAACGATTCGGACCGCATGGGAGTTCCCAACCGATTTCTGAAACAGAAGCATTTGCTTATTGTCAACGTTTGACCCAACAGCATTACGAAAATTTTAGTGTTGCCGGTTGGTTGTTACCGAAAAAATTCCGTCAACCGTTTCAAGTTGTTTATGCTTATTGCCGGTGGTCGGACGATCTCAGCGATGAACACGACGGAAGCAACGAATCACGGATGAAATCGCTCGAATATCTCTGTTGGTGGGAACAAGGTCTTAACGATTGTTTTCAGCAGGACAAACCGGTACCGAATCATCCGGTTTATATTGCCTTGCGGAAAGTTATCGAACAATTCCCGTTACCGAAACAGCCGTTTGCGGATTTACTGGTTGCTTTCCGCCGTGATCAAGTTCAGTGCCGTTACGCGACGTTTGATGAATTGCTTGAATATTGCCGGTATTCCGCCAATCCGGTAGGGCGTATTGTACTTCATCTCGTTTGCAAAACAGAACCAACACCAGAACAACTCGCCTGGTCGGATTCAATTTGTACAGGATTGCAACTTGCTAATTTCTGGCAGGATGTTGCGCGAGATACGGAGATTGGACGCTGTTACATTCCCCAATCAGTTGCCGAACAATTCGAGGTTGACCTCGAACATCTTCGGGATTCTTCAACGTTTCGTCAAATGATTCACTATCTGGTTACTGACGCGCGTTCGCGATTGCAAGCCGGATTTCCGTTAGTTCATTCTGTTCCGAAAACAGTGCGGGCGGATATTGCTCTTTTTATTCAGGGCGGTTTGGCAATTCTCAATGCTATTGAAAAAAACAACTGCAACGTTTTAATCCAACGCCCCACCGTTTCCCGATGGAAAAAATTCCGCCTGCTTGTTAACACGTGGATGTATTTTTTGCGGATTTTTTGATTTTTTTCCAGAATACAGGCGGGGACTTGTACTTGACAGATTTTTAGATTATGATTACACTTCACTGTGTAATTTGCCGAAAATTATATTCAAAGAGAGAATTTCAATGAAAAATCGGGATCAAAAAACAATAAAAGAACAACTGGTCTGCTGGATTACAGCGGCGGTGGTCTTTTTTTGTGCGGTGTTTCCTGTTCTCGGTTTATGTAATTGTGAGAATTGCCCTCATTCCGATTCTACTTATTCGGAAAAATCAGAAAAAATTATCAAAAGCAGCCGTGTACCGGATTGTTGCGAGTTGGTTGGCAAAACGGTAAATTCCGACGATTGTGATGATAATTATAATTATTGTTCGTGCAGTTGTGCCAATCCTCCTGCCGCTTCCATTTCGGTTTCCAACAGTTCTATCGTGCCGGACGAGTTGAAAATGCTGGTTTTTGCCGCATTTTTAACACCGACGGAAACGGTTGGCAAGTTGGTTTTCCCGATAAATTGCCAACAATCGCTGATATTCTGGCTTCCGGTACGTCTTCATCTATTTCTGTTCGTCTTGCTGAATTGACGCAATACGGAAAATTCGTATCGTTTCTGTTGTTAATTTTTACCCATATTTTATATCTTATAATTAATAAATTAATAGGAGTATGCGCAATGTCCATATCAACTTTGCCGCGTGAACGTTATACCACGTCAAATTTACCGCGTAAGCGTTCTATGTTGTCCATTTTGAAGTCCATTTTTCGTGTTATTCCGAACATGATTGTTTTTCTGCTGATTGCGGGAACGATTTATGTTGGGCATCATACGGGTTGGAAGTTGCCCAAGTTTTCGGAACTGACGGGGAACAGTATCGCCACCGTCAGCGATTGGTGTTCCGACCACCTCGTTCAGGAATCAAAATGTGTTGAATGTAAAACCGATTTGTTGCCCAAAGCCGTTGAATTTGGTTTTTGCAACGAACACGGTGTTGCCGAATGTGTGATTCACCACCCGGAACTCGCACAAGTAAACGGCGAAATCAAATCTCCACAGTATGACACCGCTAACGCTATCGCGTTAATCGCCCGCCGCGAAAATAATTCCGTCGATTCATTACACTCAAAACGTGTCCAGTTTTCCACAATTGACAGCGTTACGAAATCAGGTATTGAAGTCGATGTCGTCAACGAATCGCCTGTTACTGAAATGATTACAACAAACGGCGAATTGGTTTTCGATCCAAACCGTGTTGCCGTGCTGTCGTCGAAAGTTCCGGGAACTGTCGCTCTTGTTCTCAAAAATATCGGCGATAAAGTTAAAAACGGCGATATTCTCGCCCTGATCGACGCTTCGCAAGTCGGTCAACTCAAATCGGAATTTTTGAGAAATATTGTACAAATAAGGTTGCGCAAAGATAATGTAGCGCGGTTGACTCCGCTTGCCGTAACCGGCGCAGCCACGCAACGCGAAATACTCGAAGCCGAAACTTCCTTGCAAGAAGCCGAAGTCGCCGGTCTCTCAACAAGACAATTTTTGGCAAATCTCGGATTCACGTTGCCCAATGTCAGCGATTCCGACGATCCCAAAATTCTCGCTACAAAATTACAATTTCTCGGTATTCCGTGTGAAATCGCAGAAAAGTTACCGGCTCTTGCGCGGAACGGAAATTTGTTACCGATTTTCGCACCGTTTGACGGTGAAATTGTGTCGTCGGATATTGTATTGGGAACTGTTGTTGACACGACCAAACCGCTTTTCACCGTAAGCGATCCGAGCAAAATGTGGATTATGCTCAATGTTCGTCAAGAAGACGCTCAATACATCAAAGAAGGTTTGCAAGTACGGTTTTCCTCTGATAACAGTAACCAAAAAACACGCGGCATTATTTCATGGATTAGTCCGTCTATTGATTTCAAATCGCGTACATTGAAAGTCCGCGCCGAAGTCGAAAACAAAGACGGACGCTTGCGTGACAAAACATTCGGCACCGGAAATATTGTACTCCGCGAAGAACCCCAAGCATTGATTGTTCCGCAGGAAGCCGTACAATCAACCGCAGATTCACAATACATTTTTATTCGCGACAAAAATTATTTCCAACCCGACGCGCCCAAAATATTCCATGTCCGTCAAGTCCGGCTCGGCGCAAAAAACGGTCGAAATATTGAAATATTAGCCGGTGCCTTGCCCGGTGAAGTTGTTGTTACAAAAGGAAGCAATGTACTGCTTTCACACCTCCTCCGAAATAGTCTAGGTGAAGGTTGTTGCGCAGAACATTGACAATAAATAACCGGTCATTTGAACGATATTTCCGGCAATCATTCGATTAATGTTAGTAATATTTCAGTGGAATTTTGTTAAAAGTTGGTTAATGTCGGGTAGGTAAACATATGGTAGGCGACCTTTCGCTGAAAGGTCGTGTCGGCGTACTCGCCGACAGTGAATTAGATTAACGGTGATAATTGATAGTCCCAACGTTTGGGTCGGTAATTTCCGTCCATAAACAGCGTACAAGTCGGCTATCGCCGACACAACCGTTCAGCGAACGGTTGCCTACCTCCTGAGTTTTATCCATAAAGTCGGTTAATGAAAATTCCGTTGAATAGTTACGATGTTTATTGATATATCGTAGTTTATGGTTTGGATTTGCGGTTAGTGTTGCAAGTGAACGATAATTTTTGCGGTAAAAACTTTGCTTGAGGCACAAATTACAACCGCAAATGATAACGTTATAAAAATATCCCCCCTGTCTGGTTATGTAATGACTGATTTCAAGAAAGTAGAATAACTGTATCAATTCATTCGATTATTTTTTAGAAAGTGCAGATATTATGCGAAGGAAAGATAAAGAAATTTCCGGTGTGGATGAAAAAATAAAAATTATTGATACCAATAAAGTTTGCCGGCTTGCGTTGTCGGAAAATGATCAACCGTATATTGTTCCGTTAAATTATGGATATTCTTTTGAAAATAATGTTTTGACCTTCTATTTTCACAGTGCGAAGGAAGGTAGGAAATTGGAAATCATCAAGAAAAATAATCGGGCATGTTTTGAAATTGATTGCGGCGGTCATTTAATCGCCGGAGAAAAACCGTGCCGGTATGGTTATACGTTCAAAAGTGTTATCGGTACAGGTAAGATCATATTTCTTGATGCAATAAATGAAAAAATAAACGGGCTAAATAAATTAATGCAACACCAAACCGGAAAAAATGAAATGTTTGATTTTGATAAAATAACAATGGAACGAATTATTGTGTACAAAATGGTTGTCGAAGAATTTACCGGAAAAGAAGATTTGTCCCAAAAATAAGGAATTATTCTGTAGAATTTTCAAACGTGAACGTTATCAAAACAATTTAATCAATTTAATCACAAAGGAGATTAAAAAATGTTGAACAATGAGATGCAATCTCAAGGGCGTTGGTTATTTCGTTGGCGAAGTTATTTGCCGATATTATTTTTTGTTCTGTTTATTCCGGCGTTCTGGAATTTTCAGCATCCGCTTGGCAGTCATACGGCGGATTTGATTTGGGAGGGATGTTGCCTTTGCGTTGGATTGTTGGGGTTGACGATTCGTTGTTTGGTGATTGGTTATGTTCCGAAAAATACCTCCGGGCGTAACACACACGAACAAATTGCCGAAACTCTCAATACAACCGGACTATACTCGCTTGTTCGGAATCCGCTTTATCTCGGCAATTTTTTTATGTGGTCGGCACCAGTGTTGTTTTTGCATCATTGGTGGCTTTATGCGGTGTATGTTTTGGCGTTCATTTTGTACTATGAGCGGATTATTGTTACGGAAGAAACTTTTCTTGCCGGAAAATTTGGCGAAGCGTACACAAATTGGGCAATGAAAACGCCAATGATTTTTCCCAAAAAACTCAAATGGCAACGACCGCAAATGCCGTTTTCGTGGCGAACAGTAATCCGCCGCGAATATCACGGTTTTTACGGACTTATCGCCGCGATGACGGTCATGGAACATGTCGGCGAAGTGGTTGTTCACAACACGATTGTCCTTGATCCGGTTTGGATAAGTCTTTTTTGTATCAGTACAATTATTTACATTATCGTCCGTATCATTGCAAAATGTACAAATTTCCTGCATGTCGAAGGAAGGATTTGATTCTAAGTTTTGAGAGTACGAAACAAGAATCATGTTCACATATCAATATTTGTACTTTAATGAGTTCATATTATTACAAATTAAATTACTTAAAATAGGAGAGATAAAGGTAATGATCAATCTCAATTTTACCGTTGTTGCGGAAAAATGTATTCAGTGTGATGCTTGTGTCAGGGATTGTCCACGTCATATCGTTACACGCATTGAAAACCAACCTGTTGTTGTAACGGAAAACGACTGCCTGCAATGTCAGCATTGTCTGGCGGTTTGTCCGACCGGAGCAATAAGTATTTTCGGATTGAAACCGGAAGATAGTTTTCCGTTGACAGCAGAAACACTTCCCACGTTTCAACAAATGAAAACACTGGTTCGAGGACGCCGAAGTGTGCGTCAATTTCGTAATGAAAATGTGTCGCGTGAACTTATTGATGAACTTCTTACCGACACGTCTCACGCACCAACCGGTTGTAATGATTGTGATTTGACATTTACTGTTGTGGACGACCGCAAAGTTCTCAACACATTATTGGAACAACTTGTGAAATTGCTGGAAGACAAATATGCAGCCGGTGTAACAGTACCGGAATTTTTATGGTCTTCTGTTGAAGCCTATCGCAAAAATGGTACAGATGAATTTTTTCGGGGAGCCCCACATTTGTTGGTCATTTCCGCCGGAAAGAAAGCTCATACACCACAGGAAGATATTGTTTTGACGTTGGCGAATTTTGAATTACTGGCTCAATCCGCCGGATTAGGAACAACTTGGTGTGGTATGTTGAAATTTTCTATTGATGTTGTTCCTGAATTTTTGGCGAATCTTGGTTTGGAACACGATTGTAACTTTTATGCGATGATGTTTGGTTATCCCGCCGTTCACTACGCCCGCACTGTACAACGCGACCATGCCGCTGTTTTACGACGAATCGGCGATTAACAAAAATTACACTGAATAGTCATGAAAATACTATTTTATGACTAACACAGTATAATTTATCGCTAACAGTTAATTTGTCGCAAAAATTACTTGTGAATTGTTTTATTTTTAACTTTTCAAAAATATTGAAACTTAAATTATTAGGATCATGGACATACTGAACAGAATTATCGATTTTTCGCTGCGTTATCGATTTTTTGTAATTTTATTGGTGTTTCTATTTGGAGTTGTGGGGTTGTATTCGCTGCAACATCTTGATATTGACGCTTTTCCGGACACAACACCGGTTCAGATACAGATCAATACTGTTGCGCCGGCACTTGGTCCTGAAGAGATTGAAAAACAAATCACGTTTCCGGTTGAGCAATCTATCAGCGGTTTGCCCGGACTTTTGGAAATGCGAAGTGTTTCAAAATTCGGTTTTTCGCAAGTGGTGGTTGTATTTGATGACAGTATTGATATTTATTTTGCGCGACAACTAATCAATGAACGGCTTAACACGGTTGAATTGCCCGATGGAATAGAACAGCCCAAAATGGGACCTGTTGCGACAGGACTCGGTGAAGTTTTAAATTACATCGTGGTTGGTCAAGGTACTGATGAAACGGAATTGCGGACAATTCACGATTGGCAAATCAAACCGGTGATGAAATATATTCCCGGAACCGCTGAAATTAACACGTGGGGCGGTTTTGAACGGCAATTTCAAATTCGGCTTGATCCCGATAAATTATCGAAACACGGTCTGACGTTTGATCAGGTTATTGATTCCGTACAGAAAAATAATCTGAACAGCGGCGGCGGAAATATCAGTCGTCCGGGCGGCGGCGGTTCACTTTTTGTACAAGGAATCGGGCGTACAACAAATATCGAACAAATCAGACAAATTGTCATTTCCGCAGAAGGCGGTGTACCGATATTGATTTCTGATATTGGAGATGTTGTTATCGGTCACGAAATCAGACGCGGCGCGGTTACTGCCAACGGTCAGGGCGAAGTCGTGATGGGGATTGGTTTTATGCTTATGGGTGAAAACAGTCATCGTGTTACAACAGCGATGAAAGAAAAAATGAAATCACTCGAATCAACTTTACCCGCCAATATCCAACTCAAAACCGTTTATGACCGTACGGAGTTGGTTGATTTTGTAATTGATACTGTACGGAAAAATCTTTTTGACGGCGGATTGTTGGTGATTGCGGTTTTATTTGCGTTTCTCGGCAATATTCGTGCGGCATTTATTGTTGCGCTGGTGATTCCGTTGTCAATGCTTTTTGCATTTACGGGAATGTACAGATTCGGAATTGCCGCAAGTTTATTGAGTTTGGGTGCGCTTGATTTCGGATTGGTTGTTGATAGTTCGGTGGTGATGATTGAAAATTGTGTACGAAAACTTTCCGATAATTCATGCAGCGATAAATCGCGAATTGAAATTATTCGTGATGCGGCGGTGGAAGTTCGGAAGCCGACAATGTTCGGCGAATTGATCAT
>JAISBG010000389.1 GCA_031266315.1 Planctomycetaceae bacterium
GCGGTGGGTAAGTCCCTCCCGAACAATCGCCCTGAAAGGGCAATGCAAAACGGAGGAGCAATTTTAATCCATTGTCCTTTCAGGGCGACTTTATTAATGTGTCTTAACCCACCGCGTTGCGGTGGGTTGTTACGCATTGCCCTTGCAGGGCGGAGGAAAAACTTGCAATCTTACTGATTGAAGTTTCATCGTAATTTTGATAAAGTTAAATGTACCGGTTTGATTTTTATCAAAGACTTCTTTTTACTAAATTGACAGTTGACAAAAAACGGCAGGCTTCCAACTTTCAGACGATTTATGGACAAAACATTTTTTGACAGAATTGCGGCGAATGTTCGTGAAACACGTGATCGGATTGATATTGCCGCAAGGAAAAGCGGTCGTTCTGGTTCCGATGTTACACTTGTTGCTGTTAGTAAATACGCCGCAATCGGTGATGGAATGATTGAGGCTCTTGTTGCCGCCGGTTGTGTTGATCTTGGCGAAGCAAGACCGCAATCGCTTCAGGAAAAATCGGAATTCTATTCTTCTTATCCGATTCGCTGGCATCTGATTGGTTCGCTCCAACGCAATAAAATCCGTAAAATTCTGTCCCTAACAACTCTGATTCATTCGTTGGATTCTGTCCGGTTAGCCGAAGCAATAAACCGAATTGCTCAGGAAAAACACGACGCCGAAGATATTCCGAAAAACGCGGAACCGATTCATTGCCTTCTTGAGGTTGCCATTTCCGGTGACGCCGAAAAACATGGTTTTGCAACGCAGGAAATTTCTGAAGCGTTGGAACAGTTGGGCAAATTGAAAAATATTGTTGTTGATGGCTTCATGTGTATGTCCGGTCTCGAATCAGACGAACACGAAACACGCCGCGAATTTGCCGCAGTTCGTCAACTTACCGAATCGCTTCGTCAGCATGGAACACCACCTAATGTCAAACTTGACATTCTTTCAATGGGTATGAGCGGTGATTTTGAAATTGCCATCGAAGAAGGCGCAACCTTAGTGCGAATCGGTTCACGGCTCTATCAATAACTCATGTTCCGCAGGGGCGAAGGAAAAACTAATATTTAGCCCCGCGTAACAGGAGAACTAATAAAAATTTGCCCTTCTTGGAGAACAAATCGACTAAAATCGCCGAAAATTGAACTCAAAACTCTGGGGGGTGAACTCAAAACTCTTGGGGGTGAACTCAAACTCTAGGGGGTGAACTCAAAACTCTAGGGGGTGAACTCAAAACTCTAGGGGGTGAACTCGAAACTCTAGGGGGTGAACTCAAAACTCTAGGGGGTGAACTCAAAACTCTAGGGGGTGAACTCAAAACTCTAGGGGGTTGAACTCAAATCGCCGTGATTGAAGACCTAATTGGGGACATTTTTCTCCCGTTGTCAATGAGTTAGCAGTAGGATTGCAAGTTTTTCCTCCGCTGCATAGGTGAGCAACCGTTCGCTGAACGGTTGCGTCGGCGATAGCCGACAGGGAATCACTCATGTTACGCAGAGAGGAAGTTTGAGTAATGATTTGTACGGAACGCGGCCGTCTCGACCGCACATTGCAGGCGGGACGCCTGCGTTCCTTTTAAAACGCAATTGATGCGTAACATGAGTCAATAAAATAAAAAAATTAGGACGAAAAGAGGATCGTATTATTGTCCTACTTTTATTATGATGGTTCACGGTGTCGGATTTTTTCTTTCCATGTTGCAACAAGTTTGAATGCGTCGAGCGGTTTGAGATTATCAATATTGAGTTCGCGCAATTCTTCAATTATCGGATGATTTTCCTGCCCGAACAAAGAGAATTGTATCGAACCAACTCTCCGGCGTTGAATATTCTGAAAAATTCCAGATTCTGCACTATGGGCTGTTGCACGGACGTGTGTTTGTTCCAACTCATCCAGAATTTCCCTTGCCCGTTTTACAACATTTTTGGGAATACCCGCTATTTTAGCGACATAAATTCCATAACTTTTATCCGCCGCACCGGGAATAATTTTGTGCAGAAAAGCAATATCGTCATTCTGCTCTTTCACTGCAACATTTAGATTGCAAATATTCTCAAATGTTTCCGACAAATCCGTTAATTCATGATAATGTGTCGCAAAAAGTGTACGACATTCGATTTTATCATGCAAATATTCAACAATCGCCCAAGCCAATGAAATTCCGTCGTAAGTGCTGGTTCCACGTCCAACCTCGTCGAGAATTACCAAACTTCGCGGAGTTGCCTGATTCAAGATTCGGGCTGTTTCGGTCATTTCAACCATAAAAGTACTCTGACCGCGTGAAATTTCATCACTGGCTCCAACCCGCGCAAAAATCCGATCACAAATTCCAATGTTTGCCTCACGAGCCGGCAGAAAACTTCCAATCTGAGCCATCACACAAAGTAAAGCCGTTTGACGAATAAACGTACTTTTTCCCGCCATATTCGGACCGGTTATCAATTGAATCAGACCATGTTTGTTATCCATCAACGTATCATTCGGAACAAATGTCCCCGCAGGTTCCAAAGCGTCAAGAACCGGATGTCTCCCGTCAACAATTTTTAATACAGGTTCATCCACCAAACTAGGACGGCAATATCCCCGTTCTCTCGCAATTAATGCAAGCGAAACAATAACATCCAATGCCGCTAAAGCACGCGCTGTACGTTGCATCGCGTGACGTTTTTCACAGGTTTTTTGACAGAGCATTTCAAAAAGTTCAAGTTCCAAATTGTTTGCCCGTTCTCCCGAAGTCAGAATTTTTTCTTCATATTCTTTAAGTTGCGGCGTTATGTAACGTTCCGCATTTTTGATTGTCATCTTCCGAATGTAATCATCGGGAACTTTACCACGGTGAGTATTCGTAATTTCAATGTAATAACCAAAAACCCGCGTGTAGCCTACTTTTAGACTTGGAATTCCGGTACGGTTGATTTCTGTTGCCTGATATTGCGCTATCCAATCTTTTCCGCCGCTTTGGAGATGCCGCAACTCATCTAGTTCGCTGTTATAACCGGATCGAATAAAACCGCCCTCCTTATAATTAACGGAAGAATTGTCCTCCAGTGCTACAGAAAGCAATTCGGCTAACGACTCACACGGATCAATATCTTCACGAAGTGATTTCAACATAGGACTGATTGACTTTTCCAATTTAGTACGGAAAAAAGGCAACGTCTGTAATGTTCGGGAAATCATCGCCAAATCACGGGGAGTTCCGCGATTCTGGAGAATTCGCGTCAAAATTCGTTGGAGATCGTGAATACGCCGCAAATTTTCCCGTAAATCTCGCACTGCTCCGTCATCGTGATAAAACTCCTCCACTGCATCAAGCCGAGTATTAATTGCCCGAATATCGGTCAACGGAGCAGAAATAGAATCCGCAATAAGACGAGACCCCATTGACGTAACACACCGATCCAACACGGAAAGTAGTGAACCTTCTCGACCGCCTCCGCGAATCGTTGTTGTAATTTCAAGACTTCGGCGGCTTGTTTCATCTATTTCCAATTTGGAATCCAAACGATAGACAGCAATAGAATCAATCTGAACAGATACTTGCCGTTGCGTTTCATTCAAATAATTAAGAATCGCACCAGCCGCCCGAATTGCGGGAATATCAAACGGCTTGCCCGAAAAGCCGAAACCTTCGAGAGTTGTTGTCTCAAACTGTTTCAAAAGTAAACTGAGAGCCGTTTGATGTCCAAACGTCCAATCCGGTCGCTTTGTTAATTGAGTTTTGAAAAAAAGCGGAATATCAAAAACTTCTTTGTCGCTGTAAATAATTTCCGACGGCAAAATTCGGGCAAACTGTTCAGCAACCTGCTTGCCGGGAACTGTGGTAGAAAAAAACTCGCCTGTGGACAACTCAACCCATGCTAATCCAACTTCGAGATTCGGTGTTTTTGAATCCAGACAAACCGCCGCTAAAAAGTTGGATTGTTTAGGATTCAGCAGAGTTTCCTCAGTAACGGTACCGGCAGTTACAATCCGCGTAACTTCTCTTCTGACAATACCTTTTGACTTTTTAGGGTCTTCCATTTGCTCACAAACGGCAGCCCTATATCCGGCAGCGATTAATTTCGCAATATAGGAATCAAGTTGGTGGTAGGGAAAACCCGCCATCGGCATTCCGTCGGGTCCCTTTTCGCGGCTGGTCAATGCCAAACCAAGGACTTGCGCCGCAATTTTGGCATCTTCAAAAAACATTTCGTAAAAATCACCCATGCGAAAAAGCAATAAAGCTTCGGGGCATATTTTTTTTGCCTCATTGTATTGCCGCATCATCGGGCTGAGTGTTCGGGAAGTAGTAGAAAAAGACATGGGAGGAGGAGGTTAGTTTTCCTATCCCAAAATTGATCTGGCACAAGTTGGCGAAATGGAGTACAATGTTGCCAACATCGTTGGGGAATACTTCGCGTTTGAACGTGATAAACAATAGAAGTATTCTTTTTTTATCAATCTGGAATCGGAATATTTTGCTTTGAAATTGGAATTGTAAAGTAACGTTGAACAGTTGGGAATCGGTAAAACAGAAAATGTATTTCGGATAAGAAGTAAACTAAAAAAAGAAATATAAGTAAGATGAAGATGTTAAGAGAAGAAAAAAAATTGTTCATTTCCGATTTTTTTTTACGAAATACCTTTATAAAATAGGAATGATGGTATTTCGCTGAACAGGGAAAAGTTGAATATATTCTGTAGAAAACCTGTTGAAAATAGAGTAGGATAGAATTGAAAATAATAGAAAGCAGTAAAAACGCCTTCTTATCTGTTTGTAAAAAACATGGAAGTAACACTTTTTTTCGCATGGAAGTAGTATAAAACGTTGTGAAATTAGGAAAGATTGAAAAATAATAATAAAAAAGATAGGGTAGGGGACTTATTTATTTTGAAATCATTTGTTATAATCAGAACGTTCTGGTTGAAAAACAGATTCAAATCTTTTAAATATACTAATAAGTTACCGAATAAATTTTTATTGACAATAGGGCGTACTTATCAATTTTTGTGTAAGGCAAACGAATTTGCCTTAAAAGGTAGTATAAAATAGTTCACGAATTTGTGGACATTGAGAAATAAAAATTCAAATTTTGTGGTTATAATTTTTTTGGAAAGAATTTTGCCTACAGCAATTTAAGGAAAAGCCGATGAGTACAGATTCTGTAAACTATCCTTTCGTGCAACGGCGCGGTATGAATCCTAATAGTAGTGGTCCGCCTCCGGGTGTGGAACGCCGTCAATTTTCGAATTGTTATGACGGTCTTTCACCGGACGCACAACAACTTGCCGAAGCGATTGATCAGTATAAGTTCCAAAACCGCCGCCGCTTTATCACGTATGAGGAAATGCTTTCAGTGATTAAATCGTTAGGTTATCACAAATAGCAAAAGCGGAGTAAAGTAATGATAAAGTGCAACAATGAAACTGATGAAGCACAAACAAGTATTCTTTTTCCGTTGCGCCGGTGTTTGACGCTGATATTATTATTTTTCTCGTTTTTGCTAATGATTTTTGGTGGATTGACGTCGCCGGTTACCGAATCATATTACTATGTGATGTATTGGACGTTGGCGGCATTCTTTTTGTTTGTGTCAATCCTAATAGGAATTTATGATACGGCAAAAACGTATATGGAAATACGTTTTTCATGTGAAACGTCGGCTCAAAACGGTTTACAGACAGGTATGAAAAATTGTAAGACAAGTAAAAAATAATGGGGTCATAGCTCAGTTGGGAGAGCACCGCGTTTGCAACGCGGGGGTCGTCGGTTCGAGTCCGTCTGGCTCCAATGGATTCAAAACGTTTTTGAAAGGTTTTGCGAAATGTTGGGCGGTACTTTGTACAAAAGTGTTCGCCCTTTTTATTTATTTGTTCCTCTACAGGTAACTCTCAAACCTGTTTTCCGTTAGTCATTTACTACCTGCCGGATTACCGCCAAAAGTATCTACACATTTTTTATGAGTATTTCGATAAAATGCCCAGTTTAGTAAAGGTTATTTTTACGAATTTATCAACTATTTTTCCAAAAACATTTAAAAAAGTTTAAACTTAAATTGACTCGTTTTTGACAAGTAGCTGAAAATAATAGAAACAAAAAACAATTAAAGACATCTTTTTGTTTTAAATATATGTGTCAATAGCAATTTGATGATTTTTCGGAACTTTTTTCAAAAAAATTCATAGGGACTTGGAACTTGTTTTATCTATCTTGCCTATAATTTTATCTATAGCACCCATTATGTCAAAAAGATGTGTAGATACTTTTG
>JAISBG010000444.1 GCA_031266315.1 Planctomycetaceae bacterium
TAATCTAATTCACTGTCGGCGAGTACGCCGACGCGACCTTTTAGCAAAAGGTCGCCTACCTACCTTATGATTACCAATTTGACTATTCCGGTGGAAAACACCTAATCCGGTAGAATCAGCAATTTTTCACTTTAATTCTCCGCTACAAATTTATCATTTGAAAACATCTCCGTTCACATCTTGGCATAAATGAATAAATCGTTAAACTATAGTGGTTGTAATTATGACAAAGCTCTGTATATTTCCTTTTTGTTATTATGAGTCAAATACCTATTCACGATGCTGTGTTTATTGGTGTTCACCTTGCCGCAAACAGCACTCATGTTTCTGCGGTTACAGAACATGGAACGATTCTTGCCGAAACGAAATCCGCTTACACCGCAACCAGTTCGCCGAACACGGTTAAAGGACAACTGGAATTGAACCCCGAAATTTGGTGGGACGCAACCCGTCAGGCTTTAGGGCAAATGGTCAACCAACTTCGTACCAAAGTTGCCGGACCAAACCAATTAAAAGCGATTTCCGTTTGCAGCGATCCTGGTGCCGTTTTAACCGTCAACCGCAAGGGAATTCCCTTACTTCCCGCAATTTTAGCCGAAGATACACGCGGAATTGATTATGCGAAAAGTTTGAATTATCACGGTCAGGAACATTGCGCCAAAATGGGATTTCAGTTTCAAGCGGTATCGCCGCTGGCTAAAATCGCCTGGATCAAAGAAAATCAGCCGGAACTTTACGAAAACGCCTGCTTCGTTCATCAAACCGATTTTATTATCGGAAAACTCAAAGGAATACCGGATGTTACGGAATATTCGCTGGCAATGAAAACCGGTTGTGATATGATCGACGAATGTTGGCCCGACTGGCTTGATTATGATATGCATCTTGGTGTTCGGGAACGTCTGCCGCGATTAGTTCCGCTCGGCGAAAAAGTCGGAACCATCTCACAAAATGCGTCGTCATCAACCGGATTGCCGGTCGGTATGACTGTTATCATGGGAACAACTTCCGCAACCGCTCAATTTCTCGCTTCCGGCGCACGAAAACTCGGTGATTTTAATACCGTATTTCACAATGGAACCACAATCAGCGGTATTTCACCGAAAATGATTCACGATTCTCAGGGACAAATCCAAATATTCAAATTGCTGGATCATGCTTGGTTTTTTTCGGTGGAAAGTAAAACCGGTGCCGAATGGATCAACGATTGGTTTTCCGAAAAAACTTTTCAGGAACTCGAAGTGTTGGCGCAAACGTTATTACCGACGACCTATCTTGCCTATCCTAATGTCAAGAAGGGCGAAACTTTTCCGTTTGTTTCCGGCAGTGCCGAAGGGTTCATCTCTCCGGCAACAGATAATCAAACAGTACAATTCGCTTCATGTTTGCAAGGTACGGCAATGTTTGAGCGGTATTGTTATCAGAAGTTGAATAAACTTGCGGAAATGAAGGAAGATCGGGGAGATATTTATTCTGGCGGGGAATGGAGTTCGAGTGATTCTTGGATGCAATGCCGAGCGGATGTTACGGGGCGGGTGAATCGCCGAATGGTTGGTCGTGGCGGTGCCGCATTCGGTGCCGCAATGATTGCTGCAATGGGAGGAGTTTTTCATTCGCTCGAAGATACCGCCGAAGCAATGCTTAGTACCGAAACCATGTTTTTCCCCAATTCAGAACATGCTGCTCAGTATTCAGAACTTTATACAAACTTCTGCCGACTCATGGAAGAACAAGGTTATATCGCATAACTAATTCTACCGTATTAGGTGTAGGTGTCCAATCCTTGACAAGTTCGTTTTGAACGCGAAACACACGAAAATTTGCGAAAAGAGGTGGGCTATTTATCAAAAGATTCGCTGAAAAGTCGCGCCGGTTGACTCATTATTGACTCCAAAACGGAAGGCAACACAATTGGCGGTAGTTAATCTGATTCACTGTCGGCTAACGCCGACGCGATGTTTTTAGCAAAACATCGCCCACCTTATGTTCGCCTACCTTCGATCGCTTACGAAGTTTTTCGTATCAATTCGATGAATTGTTGCACCAACTTTTAACGAAAATTCCATGGAGATATTACGAATATTATATTCACAACCTCATAACAGGAAGACCCGTTAAAATAAGCCGGTAATTTGTCCGTGTTCGTCAATATCAATACGTTCGGCGGCAGGGGATTTTGATAATCCCGGCATGGTCATGATTTCACCGGTTAAGACAACAATAAATCCGGCTCCGGCGGAAATTCGAGCATCGCGAATCGGAATGTCAAAACCGGTTGGTTGATTCCGTAACGACGGATCCGAAGAAAAAGAATACTGCGTCTTGGCAATACAAACCGGAATATGACCAAAACCTAACGCTTCAAATTGTTCAAACTTTTTTCGTACATTTTTTTCCACAACAATCCGGTCGGCTCCGTAAATTTTTCGGCAAACCGTTTCCACTTTTTCCAGCAACGGCATTTCATTCGGATAAAGCGGTTTGAATGTTGAAGGTTCTTTGTCGATGGTTTCAACAACAATTCGCGCCAGTTCTTCCGCGCCAACTCCGCCATGCGCCCAATGTTCCGACTTTGCGGCTTTGATTCCCATTTCGGAACACTTTTTGATCACTAATTGTGTTTCCTCTTCCGTATCTGTTGGAAACGAATTGATTGCCACAACAACCGGAACTCCGTAAAGCCGAATGTTTTCGAGATGTTTACGCAAATTGGCAAATCCGGTAATTAGTGCGTTGGGATTGGGTTGCGTTAAATCTTTCAATTCGACACCGCCATGATATTTGAGTGCGCGGACAGTTGCCACCATTACGACCGCACTGGGTTTGAGACCGGCTTGACGGCATTTAATATCGAAAAACTTTTGTGCTCCAAGATCCGCACCGAATCCCGCTTCCGTAACAGTATAATCCGCCAACTTCAAAGCAAGTTTTGTTGCCAACACGCTGTTACAGCCGTGAGCGATGTTGGCAAAGGGACCGCCATGAATCAATGCCGGATTCCCTTCCAGCGTTTGCACTAGATTGGGTTTGAGAGCGTCTTTGAGTAACGCCGCCATCGCCCCGTGACAAAGTAATTGCGATGCCGTAACAGGTTCTCCGTCCGGCGTATAACCGACAATAATTTTGCCCAACCGTTCTTTGAGTTCAAAAAGAGAATTGCTGAGACAAAAAATTGCCATAACTTCGGAAGCAACCGTAATATCATAACCCGATTCACGCGGTACGGAATAAGCCGCGCCGCCCAAACCGACAATAATTTTCCGCAACGCTCGGTCATTCAGGTCAACAACACGGTTCCAGGTAATACGCCGCGTGTCCAGACGAAGCGTGTTACCGAAATGAAGATGATTATCGAGAACCGCTGCCAAAAGATTATGAGCGGTTGAAATCGCGTGCAAATCGCCTGTGAAATGAAGGTTAATATCTTCCATTGGAACAACTTGCGCATAACCGCCGCCTGCCGCTCCGCCCTTCATTCCAAAACTGGGACCGAGCGACGGTTCGCGAAGACAGACAATCGCTTTTTTGCCAATCCGGTTCAAACCGTCCGCCAATCCGACACTGGTGGTTGTTTTACCTTCGCCTGCCGGAGTGGGACTCAACGCGGTTGTCAGAATCAGATGCCCGTCGGAACGTGATTCTTGTTGGTTTTGTTCCTTAATTGTTTCAAACGAAATTTTCGCTTTGAAACGCCCGTAACATTCGATTTGATCGTCTTGCAGACCAATTTTTTCTGCAATACGGTTAATCGGAGTCATTGCCGTTTGCCGCGCAATTTCAAGATCGGAAAGATAGGAGTTGGACATAATTAGTTGATTGTTTTGGAATTGGAGATTGTAACCGCACAAACAGTGTCGAATTTATTATCAACATCAACGTAGAATATAACGGAAAATATTGATGTTTTCAAGAGATTGCCGGTGAAGTTTTTTGTCGTGTAAAATGGTTCATCAATTTTCATATCCAACTCAAATAATTCGTGAAGAGTTGTGCTCCTCTCCGTAAGAATTTCATCATTTCATAAACCGTAAACAGCATGGCTCTTGCTAATTTTTTGCCAATCTGGTATTTTTAAACGATTAAACAATCAAACGATTAAATGACTGGTTGCTTTTAAAAAACCAATTTTACTATTTTCTTTAACAAGGAGTTTTGACATGAAAATCAAGATGTTTTGTATGTTTACATTATTTGTTTCTCTTTTGTTTTTTCCATTTTTTGCCGATGCTGCCGAACCGTTGACGAAACCGGTGAAGGCGATTATTTTGCCTGAGGGTGCGTTGCATCCGGACGGTATGACGGTGAATCCCAAAACCGGAGATATTATTCTTGCGGTTCCGGTGATTGGCGATAAAGGCAACGCGTGGCTTCTGAAAATTGACGCGGAGGATAATGTATCGAATTATTTCGAACTTTCCGCTCATCCTGAAACAGGTCGTGTTACACCGCTTGGTATTGCGTTTGGACCGGATGACAATCTTTACATCGCCGACAGTCAATGTTTGGGCGGCAATCCCAATCACAAATCGCGTTTACTTCGTGTGGTGCATGAGGAAGGGAAACCGGTTCGGGCGGAAGTATTGGTTACGGGAATAACTCAAGCCAACGGGCTTGAAATTTTCGACAACAAAATTTATGTTGCGGAAACGCAGGTTGATCCGGCGATTGTCGAAATGCCGATGACCAGCGGTGTATTCTGTTTTGATATTTCAGAATTTAAGGGAGAACTTCAGGTTGTTCGGAAGGGACGTTACCGCACACACGCTCCGGGACCGCCGCCGGTTTTGCATGTTTTACCGTATCAAAAAGACCCGCATTTCATTTTCAGTTTCCAAACGGCAGACGTTGACCGTAATGGACAGCAGAAAGTCGGAGCAAACGGAATCGGACTTTCAAAAGACGGAGTGCTTTATGTGGCTAATTTTGGTGACAAAAAAATTATTGAAGTCAAACTGGCAAAAGACGGCAAAACGGTTATTTCGAATCGTGATCTTAATGACGGTAAAGGTCTGAATGAAAGTGTTGACGGACTTAAAGTTTGTCCGAAGGGTTATCTCTTTTTTGCCGATTACGTTGGCAACGCGGTTTGTGTAACCAATCCGGCAAATGGCAAAACAATATTGATTGCCAAAAATCCGACCAATCCCGATACCGAAGCCAAAAAAGCCGGTGCACTTGACAGATGTTCGGAAGTGTGTTTGCGCGGCGCAAAACTTTACGTTGCCAATATTGATCTTGAAGACAACAACGCCCCACATACAATTAGTGTCATTGATCTGACCGGCATTGATTTCGACGCTTTGCTGAAATAAATTCGGTAATATTTCAGTGGAATTTTCGTTAAAAATAAGCAATCATAAGGTGGGCGACCTTTTGCTAAAAGGTCGCGTCGGCGTTAGCCGACTTGCCCCTGTTATAACGGCGGTAATTTGATTCCAAAACGGAAAGCAATACCGTTTGCCGTCGTTAATCCGATT
>JAISBG010000490.1 GCA_031266315.1 Planctomycetaceae bacterium
CGCCGTGTTGCGGTCAAAATTCTGAAACCCGAACTCGCTCACGACGAAACTTATATTAAACGTTTTGTTCGGGAAGCAAAAGCGATTGCCGCATTAAGTCATCCGAATCTTGTTCAGATATTTCAAACCGATTGTTTTGACGGGTTTTGGTTTATTGCTCAGGAATATGTTCAAGGTCAAACGCTTCAGGAATTGATTCGGCGAGAGGGACCGTTGCCGTTCCAACGAGTGGCGGATATTCTCTGGTATGTCGCTTCCGCACTGGAAAAAGCGGCGCAAACCGGAATTGTTCATCGGGATATTAAACCGGACAACATCTTACTTGGCGACAACAACGATGTGAAAATTACTGATTTCGGACTTGCGCGGGTGAGCAGTTCCAACGGTTCGGCAACCGCCGCAACCGCTTTGACGCAAATCGGGATGACGCTCGGAACTCCGCTTTACATGAGTCCGGAACAGGCTCAGGGAAAACCGTTGGATCATCGTAGTGATTTGTATTCGCTCGGAATTACCAGTTATCACGCCTTGGCGGGACAACCGCCGTTTCGCGGTGAAACGGCTCTTTCGGTCGCGCTGCAACACGTGAACCAGCAACCGGAACTTCTGGAAAAATTAAGACCGGATATTCCGCCGCCACTGGCTCGGCTTATCCACCGAATGATCGAAAAACAACCCGAAAAACGGTTCCAGTCGTTTTATGATGTTCAATTGGAATTGCGTGAACTTTATACGGTTTATCTGAATGACACGGAAGCGTCAACACGATTGGACGGATGGGACCGGTTTTTTATCGGGCGTACTGATCAACGCCTTTTGGCAACAACCGAAAAACTTCAACGGGTTTTGCAAAGTGAAAACCGGTTGAAAAACCGGCAACATTTGTTCCGATTTTGGGGATTACTGATTTTTCCGGTGATATTTTTGATTGGTTTAACGCTTGGTTTTCTTCGCGTGTACTCTATGCCGAATCCGTTGGAGAAACCGCTCTCAACACGAATTGCCAAACGAGACTCCGTTTCTGAACAATGGGTTTATGCGTGTATTCTGAACACAACAGACGCATGGCAAAGTATTCTTGAGTATTTCCCCGAAGAGGAATATTTTTGGGGACGTAAAGCAAAACGCCAATTGATTCGCTGTTATTTTCACGAAGGAATATCAGGTGATCCGGTTAATTCGTTACCGATTTTTCAGGAGTTTGCCGATTTCAGCGATATTGAGGTGGAAGATCAAGCGTTGGGACTTGCCGGTCTGGCGTGGTGTGCGGCGGAAAACCAGAATAATATGGAAACAGCCAAAGAATATCTTCGCCGGCTTTACGAATTAAATTTCTCCTATTCCGACCCGCTCCTAATCCAAATCCTCGATGCCGCACACAAAACAATTCAAGGAAAAGAAAACAACCCGTAACTTATTCAACAAATTTTCCTCTTTATTAATAAAACTCATAAGGTGGGCAACCTTTCGCTGAAAGGTTGCGTCGGTTGGTCGTTATTGACTCCAAAATGGAAAGCAACACCATTTGCCGTCGTTTACCTAATTCCTAGTCGGCGCCTACCTCTTTCCGCGTTTGGAATGGACTTTTTAATGTTTGGACACCTAATCCGGTGGAATCAGGAATTAGTTGTTTTCCATTCGTTTTTGTAGTTCGGCGGCGGTCATAAGTGTTGCGGATATTTTTTTGATTGCCTTCTTTTTTCGGGAGGAAAGCCGCTGGTTCAGAGAATTGTCTTCATCGTATTCTTCGTGAACCGCATCATTTTCCGATTCGTCGGAACAGTCGTTGTATTCAATATCACCATTGTTGCCTGCCGGATTTTTTTCACGTACCAAACGAATACCATCACCCAAGTCTTCACCTTCAAGAAAATCTGCTGGCGAATCATATTGAATCAAATTGGCATCGTGCGAAATTTCCACCAAGAACCGGCTGTAAATCACCGACGAATGTAAACCGCGAAAATCACGGCGTTCCGTACGACTGAGCCGAAGTTCTTCCCTTGCCCGCGTGATGCCGACAAAAAATAACCGGCGTTCTTCTTCGATTTGCTGAATTTGGTCGTTAGCGCGTTCATGCGGCAGAATCCCTTCCTCAATCGCAATAATATAAACAACCGAAAATTCAAGCCCTTTCGACGCATGTAATGTCATGAGCGAAACACATTCGGAATCGTTATCGAGATCGTCCACATCGTTGACCAGCGCGGCTTGTTCCAAAAATTCCGACAACGGATTGGAAAACAACAGTTCACGGTTGTCTGTTATTGGGACGGATTTTGAGTCAAATTCACGGGCAACCGTTAAAAGTTCTTCGATATTGGCGAGTCGTTCTTGGTCTTCTTCGGATTCTGTGTGGAGATATTGTTCTTGATAGCCGGATTCCTGCAACACCGCACGAATTAACGTTTCGACCGGATATTCTTTCGACGAGAACTCCGTAAAACGATCTATCATTCCGACAAAATTCGTTATTGCCCGTTTGATTTTAGCGGTAATACCGGAAAAGTGGTTGATGTTTCGGGCAACTTCGATTGTCGGCAAACCTGATTGAGTTGCTTTATCGGTTAATTTTTTGAGCGTTGTTTTCCCGATTCCGCGTGTCGGTTCGTTGATAATCCGTGCCAAAGAAACCGTATCCATCGGATTATGTACCACCCGCAAATAAGCCAGAATATCCTTAACTTCTTTCCGGTTAAAAAATTCGAGACCGCGTATTAACCGGAACGGAATTTTCTGACTTCGCAAAGCGTATTCCAGATTCCGTGATAGAGCGTTCATGCGGTAAAAGATGGCATAATCACTTGGTTTTTGTTTACCGTTTTGGATTTCTTCGGCGATTTCTTTGGCGATGGTTTCCGCTTCTTCCTGTTGATTAGCGCAACGGACAAGCCTGACCGGAACACCGGATTGATTTACCGGAATGAGTCTTTTCTTTTTGCGGTAAATATTGTTTGCAATCAAGGTGTCGGCAACCGTTAAAATTTGCGGTGTGCTGCGGTAATTTTGTTCAAGGCTGATTATTTTAGCGTTAGGGAAATCTTTTTCAAATTCGAGAATATTCTTAATATTCGCGCCGCGCCAACCGTAAATAGATTGATCGGGGTCACCGGTTACCGCAAGATTGGGATGGTCTATCGACAACGCCTTAGCGATAAGATATTGAACGGTGTTGGTGTCCTGATATTCGTCAACTAAAATATATCGGAAACGATTATCTAAAATTTTTCGGATTGGGGGATTATCATGAAGTAAAACCGCAACAAGAAGCAACAAATCATCGAAATCAACCGCATTCGCACGATGGAGTTCCTTTTGGTAAAGCGGATACAGCTCTTCAACAATAGAACCGAGTTGACTGGTTTGGTTTGCTTTGTAATCTTCCGGCAACATCATATTATTTTTCGCCCAACTAATTGCAGCGGCGATATGTTGCGGTGCGACGCTTGACGGCAAAGTGTAGTTGGCAACAATTGTTTTGATAAGGCGAAGAGTTTCGTCGGAATCGTAAATGGTGAAATTTTCCCGAATACCGGACATGTCGGCATAACGCCGTAACAAATACGCACCGAATTTGTGAAACGTACTGATCCAGACGAAACGGTTGGGAATTAGAGTTTCGAGTCGGGTTTTCATTTCGTCGGCGGCTTTGTTCGTAAACGTAAGAGCCGCAATCTGCGACGGTCCAACACCCTGACACAGCAACGCCGCAATGCGATGTGTTACAACACGAGTTTTTCCGCTGCCGGGTCCGGCAAGAACAAGAAGCGGTCCCTCCTTAAACCGCACTGCATCCTGTTGCGATTTGTTTAAATTTTCGAGAAGATAATCCGGTATATTGCTATCCGCAAATAATTCGCTCATATAATCAGTAGAATTTTTATTAAAAGACAGTAAGAATTAGATTAACAGTTAAAACCAATGAGACATTAATTATAACAAATAGATTTCAGAAAAAAACTGATTCAACCGGATTAGGTATCCAAGCATTGAAAAGTTCATTTAACGCGAAAAGAGGTGGGCTATATTGACTCCAAAACGTAAGGCAATACCATTTACTGTTGTTCATCTGATTCACTGTCGGCGAGTACGCCGACGCAACCGTTCAGCGAACGGTTACCTACCTTGTGATTGCTTACTTTTAACAAAAATTTCGCTGAATAATTACAAAACGTAACTATTCAGTAGCTACTTTGGACAAATTTTGTTTTTTGCAGATATTTTTTATGATATTCGTAATATTTTTTGTTTGTTTTCTTGCGGAGTTTATTATGGAGGCGATTCTTGCGTATATTTGAGCCCCTTTTTTTGTTCGGAAAGCACCTGCAACTTTC
>JAISBG010000536.1 GCA_031266315.1 Planctomycetaceae bacterium
TTGACATTTCATTATTTTTATTACTCACTCCCGTTTTGGGTGTTTCGAGATTTGGGTGGTTTACAACAATTTCTCTCATTTCTCATTTCGATATAATTTACACCCAAATCATAATTCCGACAACCACTTTCCCGATTTTCCAAAATATTTTTAAAAACGAAAACCAAAAAGCGGGAATTATGAATTGCCACCCTCTTGAGTTTTATCCATAAAATCGGTTATCTTTGAAAATTCCACTGAAATATTTCAAAAATTAATCGGTGGGAATTGTTTTTAGGAAACGAGTCTTTATAATTTTATAATTATTATTGGACTTTTGTAAAATGGCATTTCACACTGTAAATAAAAGGACTTGAGACGAGGCAAAAATGAGGAAAAATAATTATACTCAAGCCATTTTAAAATTCACGAAGCTGATTACGGAAGCGCAACAACGTGAAGCGGTTACTCAAGGGCGAAGCCTACCGCTCATACCGGCTACGGTATATTCAGGTTTTACACTTATTGAGTTGCTGGTTGTTATTTCAATTATTAGCATGTTAGTTGGGTTACTTCTTCCGGCGGTTAATGCGGCACGGGAGGCTGGACGTAGGATGTCCTGTATCAATAACCAGAGTCAAATCGTTATGGCTCTGCTGAATCACGATTCAACTCAAGGATATCTCCCGCCTATTCGAGGAATCGTGTATGAAGAAACAATCATTCCCCCAGACAGTTTCGGAACGGATGTCGAACCAAAGAAGGAACAACATGGTTCCAGTTGGATTGGTTTTCTGTTTCCTTACATCGAACAAAATACGGCATGGACGAAACTTTCCGGCGGAAACGTAAAAACCGGTAAGGATGGTGAGATGGTTTTTGATTTATCATTATTGTCCTTTAAATGTAAGAGTTCCGGTGTTGCCGCATCGGACACAAATGTCTCTTATGTTGTCAACGGCGGCTATCAAAACGCCTTTGGTTATACAAGAACTGCTACTGTTACAACAACTGTCTGGAATAAAGACCTCGAACAAGAAGAACCTTTTGAACCTGCTAAAAAAGAAGATGCTCCGTTTTTCGACCATTTTGCCGCTGACAAAGTGGGAGGTGATCTTGATCATCCGACTGTTAGTGATTGGTGTCGTCTCAAGGTTTCTATTGATTACATTTCTCAGAATGACGGAACCAGTACGACATTGCTTCTTTCCGAAAACTTGAACGCCGGAAAATGGATTGAGCGGTTTCCTTCTTCTTATGGCACGTACAAAATACCGAAACCGGGAGGTGAAGATCAGTTAGCGTTTTGTTATCCGATTAATATTCACAAGGATATGGTTTATGGTGAGCCGGATTTGACAAAGGCGGCAGGGGTTGTTTGGGCTTCGGGACCTCTTGCCGATGTTGGTTTGACACCTTCCAACGATACAACATGTAGTTGGAAGGGTTATGACGATGCGCCGTTGCAAACAACCGGAACAGACAGTCTTAATACTCCTTTGTTTATTAATGTCGGTCGTAACGTAACAAATTTTGACATCAGTACCGGAAATTACCGCCGTGCGAGACCTTCATCGAATCATCCCGGAATTGTTGTTGTAGGCTTTGCGAACCGAAGTGTTCAGCCGTTGCATGAGGACATTGACAAAATACTATTTGTTCGGCTTTGCCAAACACGAAGCGGTGTTATTATCCAGTCGCCGCCTTAACTCTTGCAACACTTTTCCAAAACAATATCACAACGGTTTCCGAATAACTAAAATCACCATGTCTCAATTTTCTTTTTTTTGATCTTAAAGAACAACTTGGTAAGATTCACTTTCCAACATATTCAATTCCCATTGAATTGTATCATTAAGTCCCTCACGTATTGAAAAAATTTCTTTGTAATTTAATTGTTTTCGTATTTTGGTTGTGTCTGCGATGAGGTGTTGTTTTGAGTTTGTATTATTATCGGGTGTTGAGTTTTCTTGAGTAACAACAATATTGCCGTGCCAATCCATGAGTTTTGCAATTTCCTGATACCATTCCAATTCCGTCAATGTTTCCAACGCGGCGAGGTTGTATATTTCGTTGCGGATATTGCTTTCCGCCGCTAGTTTTATTCCGTGCGCAATATCTTTAACATAACATTTACTGGCGCGAAAATCAGCCGTATTTTTTGATAATTCAATTTGCTTTACATTTTGGTACATTTTTTGAATCGGTTCCGAAAAACGGTAATTGGGATCGTTTCGTCCATAAACCATGCCAAGTCTCAAAATGATAACATCCACAACAGGACTTTGCAAAGCCGCATGTTCCACGAGTATTTTTTCGTAATCGTAGGCGAAATCGGTATCAAGTTTACCGCGATACGGGTAAAGAACATCACGCAATTCCGCCCGCTCATCAAACGGCACCGGCACAACAGACGCATCTGATAATCCGAAAAATACTTCGTATGCTTTATAAACATCAATACTAGACAGAATGACAACACGTCTTTTTTTACCCTGCAACGCCTGCTCCAAAACATTGATTTGATTCCGACACAAAGCAATTGTATGTATTATCACATCCGGTTTTGTTGCTTCCAATGCCTTACCAATATCATCAATATTGTTGCAATCTCCTTGAATTTGCCGGTGTTGAATATTCGGCACAATATTCCTGTGAAACAAAACGACTTCATGTTCGGACAATGTTAATTGTTCTGCTACCGCAGGACCAATAAAATTTGTACCGCCAATTAAAAGAATTTTCATTTATTCCCTCTTCTTTATTGTAATAAATTAAAGTCATTCACGGATAATTTAATTTATAACAATCTATACCGTAGTCGGTAAGGCAATAGGCTTCGCCCACGAGTAACCGCTTCACGTTGTTGCGCTACCGTGTTCAGCTTCGCGAATTTTAAAACGGCTTTAGCATATTTAGTTTATGAGTTTCATCAATGTTTACTTTAATATGTATTTCGTCCTGAAAGGACATTGCGTAATAACCCACCGCAACGCGGTGGGTTAAATCGTAAACATCATCGCCCTGTAAGGGCAGTGGATTACAACCGCCAATAGATTTTATCCTTGAATTGTTAAATCAACACATGATAGAAAATTGTTTTCAATTTTCCATTGCCCTTACAGGGCGATGGTTTGTGTGTGTCATTACCCGCCGTGTTACGGCGGGTTGTTACGCATTGCCCCTTGCGGGGCGAAGGAATATTTTACATCGTGCATAGTTGATAGTTACGTGAATAGATACAAATAAATAGACAGTTACTCTTATTTTTCCGTATTGGTTATTAGAATTAACTTCTTGAGTTCTTTTTCTAGTTGGTCGCCACGTGTTTCGATTGTAACGATCTTTCCAGACCGGTCAATCAAAATTCCGCGAGGAACACCGTGAATTCCGAAACGGTCATATAACCAAACTTTTCCGGCATCGGTAAGTTTTTGATCCGCAATTACCGTCCAAGGGACTTGATATTTTTCCAACCCTTTTTTCAACTCCTTCAAATCTTCGTCAATACTGATACCGATAATCTCAAAACCTTGTGAGTGATATTTTTTGTACACTTTTTTTAGGTTCGGAATTTCTTCTAGGCAAGGACTGCACCAAGTTGCCCAAAATTCAAGTAACACAACCTTACCGGTATATTTTTTCCAATCTAATTTTTCTCCCGTCAATGTTTCGCCTTCAAGTTCTGTTATTTGTTTCCCCGTCAATTTTTCAAGCGTATTCGGATCAAGCCGCCCCGATTCGGGAATCTCAATCACGCCCAAATCAATAGGTTGATCAGGAACTTCCGGTAAAAAGGTTTTGAATCCCTTTGAGACAGAACAACCTATTTCCGGTGGATTGATGTACGTCAATTCAGTTTCTCTGCCGAGATAAATTCCTTTGATTTCAAAATTTCCATTTTCATCGGTTGTTACTCTTTTACTCGCATCGTTACTTACAGACGGGCTACAAATAAATTTGAAATTCTTGAGCGGTTCACCGGTTGCTTGGCGTATCAAGCGTCCTTTCGCAGTCAACGGAGAATAAAGTTTGAATATCGGATTCGGCGGCAATGTTTCACCTTCATAAGATTGATAAAACCATTGTCCTTCATCAAAAGACTTTACTGTTACATCATTTACCTTGATTGGACGATAATAGACGATAACACCGTCTTTGTTCGATATTAATTGCGGGGAAGCCGTGCCGTTAGGAATTTTGACGGAAAATTGGACAGGATAAAACGCCGCCGGAGTTCCATCTTTTTTAAGAATTGTTGCTCGCCAAGGTGTTGAGATTTTGAAATCCAATTGAACCGGTTTATCTTGTACAATAAATACTCGCGTATAAACTTTCGCGTCTTTTTTGGGCAATGGGTAAATACCATGCTCCGAATCGAAAGCAACCATATATTGAAGCGGTAACGCAACGAATTTAAACCGTCCGTTATCGTCGGTTTTCGTTTCTTTTGGGATTTGCGTTTTTTTCTCGTAATCACGGAAATTAAAATTTTTCGCAACAACATTTGTCGGATTGTTTAACAACCAAACGGACAAACCGGTAACAGGTACATTTTTGTCCTTATCCCAAACAATTCCTTCGACGGAAATTCCTTTTTGCAGTTGAAATTTCAACGGTTCGGCTTTTGCGTCTTTCAATTCCATGTACTGATCCTGAGCGGCGTAAATGTTGTTCGGATCATGAATCGTAATCCAATATTGAAATGGAAAATAAAGATTGAGTGTAAAATTTCCCTTCTCATCGGTAATGGTATCGAATAAATCATGACCACTGCCGACATGGGAAATACTGCGTCCCCAACCGCCGATTTTGAAATTAACGGCTGGAGAACCGTCAGGAAGAAGAGCTTGTCCGGTTAGAATGATTGGCGTTGCGTTAATCTCCCGCATGTGTTCCTGAATTAGAGCAATGATACGTCTATTCTCTTTTTCAGCAACAGTTAATTCTTCGACAAATCCTTCGGCTAATATCACCGTAACGGATAAAACCAAGAATCCTGTTAAAACACTTCTTAAAACATTTTGCGTTAACGTTTTCATAATGTTGTTCTCCTGTTTTGTAAAAATTCATACTATAGGTAACTTCTAAAAACCGACGACGAAAACAATTTTTTTTTCGACAAGATAAACATGATTTACTGAATTTTATTTGATTTTTATCCTGTAAATTTTGTAAATCCTGTTAAAAAAAATAGGTTTTTAGAAATTACTTAACTGCGTTAGGGTTGTATTTGGTATTTTTGAATGATCGAAATTAAGTTTTCGCAACCTCATTTATAACCTAATTTTTCTAACAAAACAATCTTAGTAGCAAAAGCAACAA
>JAISBG010000637.1 GCA_031266315.1 Planctomycetaceae bacterium
AAAGTCGAACGAGAACGAAAATAATAAAATTGATTCAGAAAAGTCGGAAAATCATCGTTATACTCTTAGGGAAAAGGCTCTTGGGAAAGACCCTGCAAGAGGCGGAAAATTTGTTGAAAGGGAAATGATTGCCGCTTTGCAACTTGAAGACGAAATTGAAACACCACTAAAAAGATTACAAAAAGACAAAGGCGGTGATTGGATTGCCCCAAGTGGTAAAATTTATGATTTGGTGGGTCCGGTTCCTGAAAAATTTGTTGATGAACAATTGGGTCGTTTTATCGAACAAATGGGTATTCACGATCAAAAGGATATTGATGTTATTGTTTTAGATTTAAGTAATTTTAAACCGGAACAGTTAATAAAAATACACAAAGTAATCAAAACCCTTAAAAAAGAAATCATTATTCTAAACGAAAGGTAAATAATATGACATCAACGTTTTGTTTAACGTATCCCAATTTAGCATGGACTCCGCAGCGACTCGTTTATGATGATGTGGTAGAAGCAATCGCTGAATATACAAAGGATGTTAGTCCGGGAATAAGCGATTTATTTGCTCATTCCGGATCAGAATATACTGGCGGAATGGTGTTTATAAATGATTGGACAAATCCTCAAGATTTTCAAATTGTTTTGGACGCTGTCATAAAATATCGGCAAGAAGCGGTTGATGATGCCGATAGACGGCGATTAGAGGAAGACTATTTCAATTGTGTTGACGAATTGATTGGTATGCTTAAACAGAAAATTCAAGAATTAAAAAAATGAAAAAATTGATCTATCTTAAATTATTGTCAGTTCCTCGTGGTCTGTTAAGATAGTTTCAGTTTTAATCAATGAAATGCTGACAGAGGACAAAAAAATTATGAATACTAATTTATCAGTTTTTACGTTTGAGAACCATGAGGTTCGGATTGTTGACCATGACGGTAACGCTTGGTTCGTCGCTAAAGATGTTTGCGAAATTCTCGGTTACACCGGAAGCGTAAGTGATGTATTGACAAACCATTGCAGAGATGGTGTCGCTAATCGCGACACCATCGAATTACCTGATTCACTTGGTCGAAAGCAACCGACAACCATCATTTCGGAGTTAAATCTGAACCGGCTGATTATGCGGTCGAAAAAGCCGGAGGCGGAAAAGTTTCAGGATTGGGTTTGCGGGGAGGTTATTCCTTCGATTCGGAAAACGGGGCAGTATTCGGTCAATGGCGCATCTCCTCTGTCGCCCGAAACGGTGTCTTTAATGGTTGCTGGCAAAAAGATGGAAGTAACAACCAATCGTGAATTTTCCGTATCGTTATCAGAAACCGGTTGTGTAACTTTACACATTAAACCAGTTCCGGCGAAAAAATCGCCCAAAGAGAAGGAGAATACAAATGATTCTATTACAATGATGTTCTTTATCGAATGTTGCAGTTTTGGTCATTATTCTAGTGTTGATTCGGAGGATCTCTATGAACGTTATATTATTTGGTTTTCGGAAAATGCTTTTGAAAGATTTCCTACTTTCAACCAACTTAGTAGAGTTGGTTTTTTCAAAGCATTAAATAGATTGTTCCGCGATTCATTGACCAAAGTTCGCAGAGACACATACCAAGATATTACCGATAAAAAACGACACTGGTGTTACAATGGTTTAGCACTCAGGTATCGTCCGTCCGTAAAATGACAGTTCTTAAATAACATTACAGAAAAGACGCTTCAAAGCCGTTTGCGCTGCCGGTACGCACTTTTATCGAAACAAATTATAACCCTTAATAAATCAAAAAATGAAATCGCCGATGAGCATGTTTTCACCGGCAATTTTTAATTTTCTAGAATTTATAACTACTTATTAAGTTTTTTCTTCAATTTGTTTTAAGTGGTTTTCGATTCGGAAAAACACAAAGATTAGTTCAAAGGAAAGACGTATCCACAAAAGGCAAAACGGCGCAATAATAAGAACACCAAAACCTTCAAATATTGTGTTTTTTCCCAGATCAAATTGATTTGGCATTGTTGATAAGATTCGGAAACCATTTCCGATCATAAAAACCGAGAATAAAATTGATACAGCAAAAATAATAACACAAAGTTTCCATAACAAACTGATAAAAATTGATGTTACAAAGACAGTAAATTTGGGATTGAGAAAAATGTAATCCCAAATTGATGATTCCTCTTCCAATTGTTGAACTCTACGGGTTAATTGAGAGTTAGAATAAGAAGTAGTGGTGGAAGATGAAGGAAGGGGATAATTTATGGATTGATTTTCTTGTGATGGAATAGTGAGTGGGGGAACGGGAACAGTATTATCAGACGCAACCGAATAGAGGTCATTGAGATTGTAGGTATTATCTTCTGGAGTTGGTGGTGCCGGTGCGTTGGAAAATTTAAGTCCTTTGACTTTTCCGGCAACACTTTTTTTACCGTCTTCTGTTTCAATTTCAGTTTCCGCTGTAATTGTGCCAATTGTTACCAGTCTTTTCAATTCAGAAGAATCAATCGGACCTTGTTTCTGTTCGAAAACATCGTAATAGTACCAGTCCATTTCATACCTCAAAGTTGTTTTTACAGGATGAAAACCCATCAGCCAGCATCTGGTTTAACAATTTTATGCTTTGGTTTACCAGATTTTTTTATTCTAGCACTTCCCAAATTGCCAAACAATAGCCGAAGAAAAAATTTTTTTTGAAAAAATCGACTTTTTTTTCCCACTTTTTTCCAAAAAAACTAAAGAGGGGTATTGCAATGACACTAAATTTGTATAAAATATGTGAAAACAAACTGAAAGGAGGTGAAAAATTGAACGCAAGATTCACGCAAGCAATGCCAGATGAGCTCAATGAAAAAATTGAGAAACTGGCAGAAAAAAAGGGAATGACAAAAACCGCCCTAATTAATATGGTTATGGCGGATTTTATCGGATATTTTGAGTCGCCAATGAGCTATTACGCAGAAATAAAAAAGCGAATTGAGCGAATTGAAGAAAAACTAGAAGAGAAATGAAAAACGGGAATCAGTCGCTAGTCCGTAAAACATCAACTGATTCCCAAGTTTAACTTTTTAGCAGCCAAACCGCTCTCATTATATGCGCCTTGCCGGCGCGGTCAAGTGGTTCTGGCTCAACGACCTTTGACCGCGCCGAAGGAGCATTCTATGAACGATTTAGTTACGATTACAAAAAACAACGGTCAAACTGTTGTCAGTGGACGAGAACTTCACGCCGCTTTAGAAGTTGAAACACCTTACCATAAATGGTTTCCGCGTATGACGGAATATGGTTTTGAAGAGGGAAAAGACCATTGGACAATTTTGTCCGATGGCGAAGGCTTCGGAAAAGCCGCGACCAAAACCGATCATCTTTTAACTCTTGACATGGCAAAAGAGATTTCGATGCTCCAACGTACCGACAAGGGCAAACTGATTCGGCGGTATTTCATTGAAGCGGAAAAAGAACTTCACATACACGAAGCCGGTTTACCACAAGTAGTTGATCGTTTGCGGTTGCAGTGGCAATTGTTTATCCGCGACAAAGAAACGGAAATCTTGGAAGAATGCCACGACATGATCTATAGTTTTGAGTACGTTTCAAAATGTATAGGGCATTTTGCACGTAAAAAATTTACGGTTAAGGATTTCAAAAAATGGCTTAATGAGCGCGGCATTGGCTTTTTTCCGGACAAAAGTTTTAAGCCTTACAATGAATATATTGATAAAGGCTGGTTCCGAATGGTTACACATGAAGGCAATGACTTTTATAAATCGCATTACGAAATTACTCTGAAAGGTTTTCGGAAGATTATCGGTTTAGCGATTGAATGGAGTCGCATTGAGTTATCTTCTGAAGAGAGTGTTATTCGGAAAGAGTTGAATAGAGCAGAAACTCTGCTTTGGTGTCAAGAACACGACAACACTAATTAGAAATTCAAAACGTTTTCAAGATAGCGCAAAATGCGCTACCTTGAAAACCGCCAACAGCAAAGCACTAATTTAATCTTTTAACATTACACAAAAGACGCTTTAAACCGTCTGCGCTATCGGTACGCACTTTTTACGAGTTTATACATAATCAATCCCCCCAGTGCTATGTCGGAGAAAAGAAAAAAATCCGAAATCCTAAAAGCCATTTATCAGGAAAACGAAAATATCAAGCGTTTTTCCGAAAGGGGGAATTTTGCACAAAAAGAAATCGATTTCTTGAATGCGAAAATTGATGAATTGCAACGAATCATCACAACAAAACAAAAAATAATTGATGAATCATTCTCCGAAACCGAAAATTCCAGCGAAAAAATTTCCCGCTTGTTCGAGGAATTATCAAATATTACGGTAATTCCTGTGAAAGAGCCGGAACTTGTTTTTGAGAATAAATTCATTTATTGGAACAATAAAAACATCAAAATACATGCAATCGGAAAAACA
>JAISBG010000711.1 GCA_031266315.1 Planctomycetaceae bacterium
GGAACGCGGTCGTCTCGACCGCACATTGCAGGCGGGACGCCTGCGTTCCTTTTAGCAAAGCGCAGAGTAAACCTGTTACTATACTTTGCACGGTTGAAAATTACTCTTTTTGTCGTAAATGGTTCCACTAGATTAAAAACGCAATTGATGCGTAACAGGAGTTATTAACTATTAACTAATATTCCTCTTGACTTCAATTAATTTTTATGTACGATTTGTTGTAAATATTTTTTTCCCTCATCAAGAGAGCGGTTTTCACAAACTGAAAAAAGAACGTTCCGAACTGAAAAAGGAATGTTCTTAATTGAAAAGAGAACCTTCTTAATTGAAATAGGAACGTTCCTAATTGGAATAGGAATGTTCTTAATTGAAAAAAGAATGTTCTTAATTGAAATAAGAACGTTCTTAATTGAAATAAGAACATTCTTAATTGAAATAAGAACGTTCTTAATTGAAATAAGAACGTTCTTAATTGAAAAAAGAATGTTCCTAATTGAAAAGAGAACGTTCTTAATTGAATTTGGGAAGTCCCCAAATCGTTGTAAACTAACCACTTTAACCTTTACCTAAAATTATTTCAAATGCCGACTGCTAAAGATTGGTTGAAACAAAACCACGAAGACCTGTATGATCAGGCAATGTTAACATGGACGTATCTTCTGACCACTCCGAACCGTGACCGCATGGGGTTGGGGTTTGGCACGGTTCAAGGGCAATGGTTTGACACGGAATTTACGCCGAGTTTTTACAATTTTCAGATTAAATTTGAGGATTGGAAAGACCCTGCCCAACGTTCTCCGCTCAAAATGGAAAAACTCAAAGAAGCGGAAACCGGTTTCCGACCTGTTTATCGGAAATTTTACACCGGTTTTCTGAAGGAAAGCCCGTTGGTTACGGACGATGATTTGATTTCAATGGGTATGCCGCCCCGCAACACCGGTCGCACTCCCGCACCGGTGGAAAAAAATTTCCCGGGTTATGAGATTGACAGTAGTGTGATTCGCCGGTTGGGAATCCATTACTTTGACCCCTCCAAAAAGGCAATTCGCGGCAAACCCGACGGACAACACGGTGTGGAAATTCGTTGGGCAATTCTCGATTTCCCGCCGACAACCATCAACGATTTAATCAATTCCTCTTTTAGCACCCGTTCGCCGTTCCTTCTGGACTTCGACGAAAACCAACGCGGAAAAACCGTCTATTTCTGCCTGAGATGGGAAAACACCCGCGGTGAAAAAGGTCCTTGGAGCGAAATTGTCAGCGCGATTATCCCGTAGAAAAGAGCAAAAAATTGAACACGAAAAACACGGAAAAAGGTTGACAATCTTTGCTGATTGTAGGTGGGCAACCGTTCGCTGAACGGTTGCGTCGGCGATAGCCGACTGTGAACCCGATTAACGACGGCAAAATAAAGACTCCACCGGCGCAACCGTCCAGCGGACGGATTGCCCACCTTTTTTCGTCAACTGTGAATCAGAAGTAAGAAAATTACCGTTAAAATTTAGGGAAAGTAGTTTTAATTTTAATCAAGATATGATAAAACTACAAAAAGATGGTTCCTATTGAATCATCTGTCCCCAAATCGGATAAAAGTTCCTTATCTATTTGATTATTTGATAACAAGACAGCATTGGGTAACCGCAGCCATGGACACCATTCGGACTCTTGTTTGTTAAAAAATTGAGAAAGTACTGATGTTTAAGAGAATTTTAATCGCCAATCGCGGCGAGATTGCTTTACGGATTATTCGCGCTTGCCGTGAAATGGGAGTTGAAACGGTTGTTGTTTTCAGTGAAGCGGATCGTGGAGCGGCTTATCTTGATTTGGCAGATGAAGCAATTTGTATTGGTCCGCCGCGATCCGCCGAATCTTATCTCAAAATCGACCGGATTATCAGTGCTTGCGAAGTCGGCGGAGCGGAAGCAGTTCACCCCGGATTCGGATTTCTTTCGGAAAACGCCCATTTCGCTGATGTTTGCCGAAGTTGTGATTATGAATTTATCGGACCAAGTTCAGAAGCCATGGCATTGGTCGGCGACAAAAATTCGGCAAGAGAAATTGCCCAAAAGGTTGGAGTTCCGCGTGTTCCCGGTTCCGACGGCTTGATCGAATCCGACGGCGACGCTCTGAAATTTGCCAACCATGTCGGTTTTCCGGTTTTAATCAAAGCAACAGCCGGCGGCGGCGGGCGCGGAATGAGAATTGCCAAAGACGCCGAACAACTCAAAACGGCAATTCAACAGGCGGTTCAGGAAGCTCAACTCTCGTTCGGCAACGGTAAGGTTTATCTCGAAAAGTTTATTGAAAATCCCCGACATGTCGAAGTTCAAATTATTGCCGATCATCACGGGAATATTGTCCATCTTTGGGAGCGCGACTGTTCCCTGCAACGGCGTCACCAGAAGTTGATTGAAGAATCGCCCGCGCCCAATCTGAAACAATCAACTCGTCAGGCAATGTGTGAAGCGGCAACCCGATTGACCAGAGAATCCGGTTACACCAACGCCGGAACAGTTGAGTTTCTGGTTGATAAAGAAGAAAATTTCTATTTCATCGAAATGAACGCACGGATTCAGGTGGAACATCCTGTTACGGAGTTGGTGACGGGAATTGATTTGATTAAGGCGCAAATTCGGGTTGCTGCCGGAGAGGAGTTGCCGTTTAAGCAGTCGGAGGTTTGCCAACACGGTTGGGCGATTGAGTGCCGGATCAACGCCGAAGATCCGGATCACCATTTTCGCCCTTGTCCGGGAACAATCGAAAAACTGATTATTCCCGGTGGTTTCGGAGTTCGGTTTGATTCTCACGTTTACGCGGGATACACGGTTAGCCCAACTTATGATTCCATGATCGGAAAACTTCTCGTGCATCAACCAACCCGACCGGAAGCAATTGCATGTATGCGCCGTTGCCTCAACGAATTGAAAATCAAGGGAATTAAAACTTCCGCCCCGCTCCAACTCAAAATTCTTGAAAGCAACGACTTCCAAAATGGTCTCGTCGATACCTCCTGGATTGAACGGAATTTTATGAAATAAATAATATTTCAGTAGAATTTTCGCTAAAGGTAGGCAATCATAAAGTGAGTAACCACAAGATAAGCGACCTTTCGCTGAAGGGCTCTCACCCACGGTCGCGTCGGCGTTAGCCGACAGTGTATCAGATTAAAGAAGGCAAAATGTGTTTCCATCCCTTTTGGAATCAAAATATCGTCAACCCGCGCGCCCCGTCAGTGAAGGGATCGCTCACCTTTGTTTACCTATTTGGTGATTACTTTAAAAACAGGAAAAGCAATTCCGAAAAAATCGAAAATTCGGCATCGGAATTGATTATTGTCCGTCAATATTTTATCTATTTTGACTATTTTTTTCTAATCTGTCGTTTATTCGTAATTGAGTTGCAGTCAAGACGAATTGTCTTTTAACATTTCCCCGAAAAACTTCAAGATTGCAAAAGGGGGAGGTTGTTATAGAGCAAAATTGAATTAGAATGATTACTCAATTAAATTAATTTTTCGAACCGAAAGAGAATTTTTTCTCAAAAAAGGCAAAAATTTTTGT
>JAISBG010000713.1 GCA_031266315.1 Planctomycetaceae bacterium
GGAACGCGGTCGTCTCGACCGCACATTGCAGGCGGGACGCCTGCGTTCCTTTTAGCAAAGCGCAGAGTAAACCTGTTACTATACTTTGCACGGTTGAAAATTACTCTTTTTGTCGTAAACGGTTCCGCTAGATTAAAAACGCAATTGATGCGTAACATGAGCTATTAACTATTACGGGATAATTGCGGAGTATATTTCGCCCCAAGGACTTTTTTCACCTCTTGTGGTAATCCAGCGAAGGCAAAGATAAATTCTTTTGCCTCGTTCATGTTTCCCGAAGGTCAAAATACAAGGGGAACGGACACAAAAAGTTGTGTTGGTCATATCTTCCACTTCAACAGGCGGACTATCAAGAATTGCCCAACGTATCTCCACACCGTAAACACCTTTTGGTTTTGCTTTTGAAGTGCTTTCGTGGTCTCTGAAATGGATAAAAAGTTGCCGGAGACGGGAGGTGTCAATTTCCGCAACAGGGTAGGTCATAAGAGTTGGAGCGTAAGTTGAGCGGGGTTTGGGGATCGGCAACCCCATACTGCCCTTGTCCGCATTGGTAACCGCGGGGTTGTAAGTGACGAAGGACTTCAAAAATTTGCGAAGTGCCTTTTCAAATTTGGTTCTTTCTTGTCTTTTTTTCAACGTATCAACTTTGCCGTGATTGGGGTCTTCCGTTTTGTTGTAAGCCGCGACAAAACCTTCAAACAGCAAAAAAACCGGTTCAAACATTGTGGTTGGAATTGCCCACACGCCCAAATGATTACTGATATACTCAATAAGTATCCGCGACCATTCGTAAAATCTGGCGTCATTTTGGGGAATATAATCATGTGGCATAAAATTCTCCTGAAAAATTAAAGTTTTTGTTAAAGGTGTTCCTTTTTTACATTTTTGGAATCCCAAATTGGTTTTGACAACTCATGTTACGCAGCGTAGTTAAAAAGAACCGTTCACGAAAAGTCAAAGTCAAGGTGGAGATATTTGATTCTTAAGTCCGTAGGACTTTAACATGGATAACCCCGTGCAAGTGCAACGCAGCACGGGGTTAGACAATCACCACAACCGGAACTACGTAGTAGTTCAACAGAGAAAAGTTATCCTTGCCGTGAGTGTGTTGAACTGCTACGCAGTTCGGTTGGCAGCGGCGTACTACTCAATACCCCGTGCTGCACTTCGTTTGCACGGGGTTATCCACGTTAAAGTCCTACGGACTAAAAACCATAAATAAACTCTTCACTTTGACTTTTATCCTAAACGATTACTTTTTACCTACAATGCGGAAAAAGAGTTAGTAATTCCATCATACTTTTTGGAAATCCCCTAAATCTTTTAGGTAAATACCTAATACTTTCAGGTAAATACCTAAATCTTTTAGGTAAATACCTAAATCTTTTAGGTAAGCCCCGAAAAGTTTTAGGTAAGTCCATAAATCTTTTAGGTAAGTCCCTAAATCTTTTAGGTAAATCCCAAAAATATTTCGGGAAATCCGCTAAGAATTATTAAAATTCCCAAGTTAAATAAATATATCACATAAAAATTGCCCTGCAAGACCAACCTTTCAGCCCATGATTCAATACTACTTTCGGCAATTCTTGTTGAGAGATGGGCAACTTTCATTGAGAGGTGGGCAATCCGCCCGCTGGGCGGTTGCGCCGGTAGAGTCTTTATTTTGCCGTCATTAATCTGATTCACTGTCGGCTAACGCCGACGCGACCCTTCAGCGAAGGGTCGCCCACCTCTAAAAGCGCGTAGGGCAATCGCCCTACGACAATTTGTTGAGAGGTGGGCAACCTTTCGCTGAAAGGTTGCGTCGGCGATAGCCGACTGTGAACCAGATTAACGACGGCAAAATGAAGAGTCAACCGGCGCGACCGCCCAGCGGGTTTTTTGATAAATAGCCCACCTCTAAAAGCGGATTACTCATCTCTTTGAAAAGATTATGCTTACCTCTTTTTCAGACTAGGTAATCCTGAATGGTTTTGACATTGACGTTTGGGTTTTCACGGAGGAAGGAAACGGCTTCAAGGAACGCTTTTGCTCCGCGAATCGTTGTCACAAGAGGAACTCCAAGACGCATTGCTGTTGTACGAATTAGAACTTCGTCCCGATGCGGATTTTTGCCGGAGGGAGTGTTGATGATCCATTGCACCTTGCCGTCAATCATTCGGTCAAGAATGTTCGGACGCTCGCCTTCGGCAATTTTTGAGACGGTCTCCACTTTGAACCCCATACTTTCCAACACCGCACCGGTTCCGCGTGAGGCAATAATGTTGAAACCGAGTTGAACCAGTTGGCGGGCAATTTCGCCGATAACCGGTTTGTCCGACTCTTTAACGGAAACAAAAACATTGCCCGAAAGCGGAATCGGAACACCGGTTCCGTGTTCGCTTTTTGCGAACGCTTCGCCGAAGGATTCCGCAATCCCCATGACTTCGCCGGTTGATTTCATTTCCGGTCCCAACCGTGTGTCCACTCCCGGAAAACGCGACCATGGAAACACCGACTCCTTCACCGCAACATGGTTCAACTCCTGCCAACGCCGAAACGGTTTCACCGCAAACATCTCCGTCAATGTCTCGCCCAACATCACCCGCATGGCAATACTTGCCAACGGTTCGCCGATTGCCTTGCTGACAAACGGAATTGTCCGGCTCGCACGCGGGTTGACCTCCAACACATAGACCAAATTGTTCTTAATCGCAAACTGAATGTTCAATAAACCAATCACTTGCATTTTAAGAGCAATTTTCCGCGTGGCGTTTTCGAGTTGCCGAATCAACTTCGGCGTCAGCGATTGCGGCGGAAGAGAACACGCCGAATCCCCGCTGTGAATTCCCGCTTCTTCAATATGTTCCATAATTGCCGCAACAATCACCGTTTCTCCATCGGCAACCGCGTCCACGTCAATTTCAATCGCATCTTCCAAAAACCGGTCAATCAAAATCGGACGTTCTTCACTCAGTATTAAATCCGCTTGCAACGAATAGTCGAGCAACGCGTTCCAATAGGATTTCAAATCGTCGCGGTCGAAAATGATTTCCATTTTCGCGCCGCCAAGAACAAAACTCGGACGCATTAACACGGGAAACCCGATATGTTCGGCGGCAGCAAGAGCCCCTTCGAGTTCAAAAGCGGTTGCGCCCGGAGTTTGGCGGATTTCGAGTTCCTGCAACATCTCGCCGAATTGCCGGCGATCTTCCGCCAACGCAATTGACGCAACATCGGTTCCCAAAATCCGAACACCTTCTTCGGCGAGAGATTTTGCCAGATTGAGCGGTGTTTGCCCGCCGAATTGCAACACCACCCCCATTGGTTTTTCGTGGGCAATCACGGCAAGAACATCTTCAAGGGTTAGCGGTTCAAAGTAAAGAACGTCGGAAGTATCATAATCTGTGGAAACCGTTTCGGGGTTGCAGTTCATCATAATCGCGCGGTAACCCAACCGCTTGACCGTAAACGCCGCATGGCAACAGCAATAATCAAATTCAATTCCTTGTCCAATACGGTTGGGACCGCCGCCGAGAATGAGAACGGAAGGTGTTGAGGTCATTTTATATTTATAGGATAATGTTGGAGGTTCATTTCGCTTTGATATTCCTTCGCACCGCAAGGAACAATTAACGAACGCTTGCGTAAAAAGTTCGTTCCTAATTCTAACTTCTCTCCCTAAACTTGTCAAATTGTGTATCAGCATGGGCAGAAGGATTACAAGTTTTTCCAAGATTACAGCTCATGTTACGCAGGAGAGGAAGTTTGAGTAATGATTTGTACGGAACGCGGTCGTCTCGACCGCACATTGCAGGCGGGACGCCTGCGTTCCTTTAAAACGCAATTGATGCGTAACATGAGATTACAGGATAAATCCTAATATTGCTTGCGCAAGCAATATTCTAGGGCTGAAAGCCCGACATAAGCCAGCCCGCCGCAACGCGGCGGGATACCTCACACCAACACGCCGCCCTGAAAGGGCAACATACCGACGGAAAATACAACAATAACTATGTTGCCCTTACAGGGCGATTGTTTATATTGCCGTTACCCGCCGCGTTGCGGCGGGCTGGCTTGTGTTGCCCTTTCAGGGCGGAAGAAAAACGGGGTTATCCATGTACAAGTCCTACGGACTTCGGGGCGTAATCTCAAAGCAAAAATTGCTCTTGATTCGATTGGAGAAAATACCTACTATTCGACTCAATGTTTCTCGCGCTTCGGCGTTGATGGTAATCCCTTTGGATTTTCACGAACCGGCACAATGACCATTTCATTTCGTAAATTCAGTATTTTTCGGTTTTTAATTGGTTTGATTAGTTTAACTAATATCATTGGTTTTGCTCTGTTTTTCGGACAATCTCCGGTTTCCGCGCAACCGCCGACTCCCGAACCGCCCAAAATTACAACGCAACCGCCAACTTCAGAACCAACCGTTTATCGCGTCCGAAGCCGGCAAATCCACGAAATCGAAAAACAACTGCAAAACCGATTTGCCGGAGATACCGGTTTTTCCATAACCATTAAACCGGATTTTGAACCGGATAGTTATCGTGTTTGTGTTCTTGCGCCGGAATCAGTTCATCAAAAAATTCCTGAAATTCTTCAGCAGTACGCTGTTTTGCTTCCCAAAAACGGCGGGAAATCACTCGTTTACATCGAACCTCAACCTGTTCAACCGGTTCCGGTTTTCCAATCGTCGTCTCCTTCTTCCTTACCTTCAAGCCCTTCACTTTCAACATCTTATTCCAACCCTTCGCCGCCGACACCATTATTATCATCATTATCATCGACACCAACATCACCAACATCGTCTTCAACATCACTATCATCATCGCAACAGTCTGTTCTTATTGCGATGCCGTCCGCTCCGCCTCGTCAGGCGGAAACGGAAATGATACGTCCTGCGGCGGTTGCAACGGTTGCGTCCTCTCCGCCGATTCCGTTGCCGCCGGTAACACCGCCCAATAATTCCGTTAATTCAATACCGTCCCATAATTCCGATTTGGTACAAACCTTGCCGCAAGCCTTGCCGTTACCGTTGCCGATTCCGGCGGATTCCCAGCCTTATCTTCACTACAACTCCGGCAATAATAATGATCAATTACGGGATTCAT
>JAISBG010000725.1 GCA_031266315.1 Planctomycetaceae bacterium
TCAAAGACCTGCGGTTACGAAAATAAAGCCCTATCGGGCTATTCGGTTTTTCGGATCAATCTGGAAAATAATTATTTAGAAACTTGAAAAATACCAAATATAACCCTAACACAGTATAATTGATCGAAATTTTCGAACAATTGTTTTCTCAATAGGATTGCCAGTTTTTCTAAGATTACAGGAATAAATCCTACCACTTCATTTTCTTGAACACGAAAAAGGAATAAGAACCCTATTTCGTGTTTTTCGTGCCTTCCGTGCTCAATAGAAGCCCAGCCGAGAGGTAATGAGGTTGGCGAACGTAAAAACTTGCAATCTTACTGCTTCCCTATTGACACGTTTTGGATTTTTGTATATCATAGGTGAATAATTATTTTCCATCTTTCTTAATTTTCAACTTTTGGAGACAATTTTTCCGTTTTGAAAGATAAATCGCCCGGATTTTCGTTCGGGTGTTAAAAAAATAGAGTACGTCAACAAAACGAAAGTCGCTTAGGCGAGTAGTAATTTTCTACAGGCAACCGGATTTTCCGGGTAGAAAATTTACTATAGAGTTATAGAGTTGCGTGACTCCCGCAAAGGGAGCGTCGCGTATAATTCTATAGGTATAATTCAGTGTTACATTTTAAAACATGTAACACACCACTTTTGCCGGTGGGAAAGAACCTAACTTTCGTTGCGTGTCGCTCCTGTCTCAGAGCGATATTCTGTTGCCGTTTCTCGGCTTGGCATTTTCCAATTTTGTAAAAAAACAGATTATATGTTATGTAATCTGTTAATTTTAAAACCTCATTTTAAGGAGAAATTAAATAGTACGCTTGCGAACTATTCACTAATCTCTTGCCCTTTCAGGGCGGGGTAAAAACTTGCAATTCTACTGGTTGTTTTCCCTACCTATTTGGAATAGAATGGAACAAAATTAAATCGACGAATTTTGAAATGTGTTTAGTACAATAACAAGACGACAGGAATAAAAGACACACTGTCTTATATTTTTTGTCCAAAAAGAAAGAAGGGGTTACCAAAATGAAAAAGATTCTTACAATCTTGATTGCGGCAACACTATTGACGTCAATAGTATTGCCCAATGCGGTGTGTTACGCCGCAGACGATGCGCCGGAGTTGAAACTTCCGGCACGGGAAACGTTCCGCGAGTTTTACCATAAGTGGAACGATATTGCCGCCGACAAAAAAAACGGTGTGAAAGGGCAACATCTCAAAATCACCGTAACTCCGGCAGAATTGCCGTATCCGTTATTGAAATATCGTTTCAATACGTATATTACCGAAACGGAATCCGGTAATGCGGCACCGCTTTATTCCGAAGCAGTTGCACGGCTTAACGATGTCTGGACAAGAACGAGCCGAAGAGATGTTTATGAGTCGCGAGATTATGCCAAAGCAAAATTTCCCGAACTTTTCAATACTCCTACGGAAAAAAAAGAGGAGGAGACCGTCAAGAAACTTCTGTTCAAGGCATTCCCGCTCAAACCGTATTTCGAAAAAGTTTTTGATGTTGTTACACCCAAGCAGGAAGAAGAACTGTTTATAAGTTTGAATGGTGTATATCGTCTTATTGAAAAGGCGAGCAAGAAACGTGAATGCGATTGGAGTTACCAAATGGAGTATCACGGAATTGTTACGTTGCTGGATCATGTTCAAAATATGCGTGGATTGGCGAGGTATTTGGACGGAAAAGCCGAATGGGAAATACGCAACGGTAAATATAACGATGCCGTCAAAACAATTCGGCTCGGTTTGCGGTTGGCGGAACATCTGGAACAGTCGGACACGCCTTGTCTTGTAACACTGCTTATTGCCACTGCGATCAAAGGGATTATGTTAAAAAATATTCAACTCCTTTCCACGCAACCGGACTCGCCGAATCTTTATCCGGCTTTGACGCAACTTGCCCGAGACAAAAATACGTTTCAAAAAGGGTTGCAAGAGGAACAATTTATGTGGTTGATTTCCGATTCGAATCCGCAAAAGATTCAGGAATTGTTTGAACAGGCAGATGAGAACAATAAAGAAAGTTGCAAAACATTACTGAAGTCTCTGACAACAACATTCGTCTTTAGAACAAATGAATTCGTCTTTAATGCATATTCACCTAAGTTAAGAGAACAAGAAGATACCGTGAATAATGCGGTAACTGTCGTTTCTTTAGTGTGTTATCCTTACGGCAAGGAACGGCTTTTGAAACGCGGATTGACAGAAGCGGAAATTGACAAACTTTCCGTGTATCAAGTGGTAACACCTTATATCGCCGAAGAAATCAAAACCGCGTATGATAAGCTTCTTGTAACGTCAATGTTGCCGGTGGATTTCAAACGTACCATCACTGATTTTATCGACGATGAAGGTTTTCGTGCGGATTCTCCGTTAAGTATCTATCTGGCGTTGATTTTGCCGGCGGTACAGAGTGCGAGAGCTGCGTTTTTGCGGACGGAGCAAACAATTGACCTTTTGCAAATCACGGAAGCGATACGTTATTATGCGGCGGTGAATGACGGCAAGTTGCCGGAAACGCTTGAAAAAATCGAACAACTTTACGTGAATACAATCGGCGCAACAAATAATAAGCCGTTTGCCTACCGCGTCGAAGGTAACACCGCAATTATCGATTATTTTGTCAATGTTGGCGGTGATGAAAGCCGTTTGGAAATCACGGTGGAGAAAAAGTGAACAACTATTCTTCAACTATTTTTCAAAAAATCTTTAACAAAAATTATTGTGTATTCCATTTCGTTTTAACAATTTCAAAAACAGTAACAGGTATTTTTATGAAAAAACAATTGATATTATTTTGTGCAGTGTTGTTGACGATTCTTTCGGTTCTTTCCGCAATAGCACAGGAAAGTCCTGCGGTTAATGCAACAACGGACGCGGTTCTTGCCAAAATGAAACCGTTGCTCGAAGACGACACGTTGGCGGTTGCTTATGTGAACTTTGAAAAAATAGATGTTGTTACGGCTCTCAACAATAACCGTAAGTTCATCGAAAAAGTGTTCGCTGATCTTGGTATTCCCGAAATTCAACTGCATGATATGCTATTGAAAATGGTTCTCCAAACATCCGGCAATTTTGAAGAAAATTGGAAAAAACTCCTTGTAATTGCCGAAACAGGTAAGAAAATTTTAACAGACACGTGCGGCGTACAAGAAGCGTATTTTGTTGTGCGGTTGGGCAAAGCATTTAATTTCGGATATGTTGCCGTTCCGAAAACGGAAAAGTTAAACATCGAACAAATCCGTCAACTTTTGCCAAAAGATCAACAAGTATTTATAGTAACACGTGAAACGGAGGATTACCTTTTTGTCTCGTATTTTGTGTCGCAAAATCATAAGGTGAGCGATGCTTTTGTTGCCCAACTTGGTGCGGGACGGCAGGCAGAGCGTCCCGATTTGCTGGATGCGTACAACACCGTGAAAGGTGAACCGGTTCAGATTCTTTTTGCGGTGCCGTCTTTTGTGAAAAAAGTTGTTACGGAATTAAAACCAACGGTGCCGGAATCTTTGATTCAACAATTTCCCGCATTGGAAACGGTGGACATTCCGCAATTGCTGAACGGTTTGAGGTTCAAGGCGGTTGGTCTGAATCCCGAACAAGGTAAAGTACGGGCGGTTGTCGAAATGGAATCGGAATTGGACGCGAAACAAATTGTGAAACAAACCGATTCGATTTTAACCGTTGCATCGGACGAATTTCTCAAATACCTTGAGTCGTTGAAAAAACGAAACGAATCGCCGAATGGTTTTTTGTACGATCAAGAAAATATGTGGCTTACACTTTATCCTGAAGTGTTCAACGAAAAAACACTCGCGGCACTCAAATCACAACTCCTCCCCAAACCGGACGGCAAACGTTTCACGATAACATTTGACATGGAAAATATCGGAACATTACTTTCCGGCTCCGGCATAACACTGGTCAAACTTATTCATACCAGCCATGACATTGCTCTTGCCGTTCAAAAAAAGTTGCAGTGCAGCAATTACATAAAATCGTTCCTGCTGGCAATGCACAATTATCATGATACTGTTGGAAAATTGCCGCCGGCGTTTACTGTTGACGAAAACGGTAAACCGTTACATAGTTGGCGGGTATTGTTGTTACCGTATTTGGAACAGGTTGACCTTTACAAATCAATACGGCTTGACGAAGCGTGGGACAGCGAACACAACAAACAATTCCACGACAAAATGCCGCAAGTTTTCAAATGTCCAAGTTGTACGCAGGGAAATCCGAAACGCGATACGGTTTATTGTATGGTTGTCGGAGAAAAAGCGGTTGGGCGGACGGACGGAAAAGGTATCCATTTCAGCAAAGTTACGGACGGCACGTCCAATACGGTTTGTATTGTGGAACGAAAAACGCCGGTGTGCTGGATGTCGCCGGAAGATGTTACGTTTGATGTTGCCGTGAAGGGAATCAACAAATTGCCGGACGGAATCGGCTCCGAACACGACCACTGTGTCAATGTCGGCTTCTTGGACGGAAGTACCCACGTGTTACAACAAAATGTCGCGTTGAATGTTCTCGAAGCACTCCTCACTATCGCAGGCGGCGAAAGTGTGTCAAGACCGTAAAAAAAAGGTAATACTTTTGCGCAAAATTATCGCTAGCGCGGTTATTTTTTAAAATGACCGCATCAACTCGGTGAATAGTTAATAATTAATAGCAGATAACGGCACAAGCAGATTCAACACGTTTCGGTAAAATAGTACGCTACAAACTATATCTATTAACTATTCACTCTATAAGGTATTTCTAAAAAACTCTCCCTTTTCGATTTTTTAATTTTTATTAGAATATTTTGTTTGTTTAAGAAACTGGTGATGTTATGAGTAGATATGAAGTTGAAATGAAATTTCGGGTTGATAACATTAAAGCGTTTGAGGAACGTCTCAAAGTATTGGGTGGAAATTTGGGGGCGATGATGGAAGAAGTTGATTTGTTTTACCAACATCCGCAACGTGATTTTTCGGTAACAGACGAATGTTTACGTATTCGTCGGCGTAAGTTGCCGAATGGAACGGAGGAAAAATTTTTAACTTACAAAGGACCGAAAATGGATCGGGAAACGAAAACCCGTCGTGAAATTGAAATTCGTCTTGATTCGCAGGAACCTTGGGAGACAATGTTGGAACTATTAGGATTTCAGGCAAAGGATACTGTTCGTAAATTTCGGCGTCGAAGTGAGTTATCGATTTTGAATCAGTTGGTTGAAGTGGTTCTTGATTTTTTGCCGGAGTTGGAAAAAAGTGATGATGGCGGAACTTTTGTGGAGTTGGAAGCGATGGCTTCGGAATCGGATTGGGAAAAGAAACGCGAGTTGATTATGAATTTATCGAAGGATTTTGGATTTTCCGAATCAATTCGGACGAGTTACCTTGAACTTTTGCGTAAGGCAAAGAATGTTGTTCCCCCGTCTTGACAAGATTTAATAACATGAGAGAATGGGGCAACTTTCAATGAGAAAGCGAGTTGCTTGAAAATTCGGTAACTCCTTTTACAAGGGCGGTTAGCTCAGTTTGGTTAGAGCACTAGCTCGACAAGCTAGGGGTCACAGGTTCGAGTCCCGTACCGCCCAATCTCTCTATTTTAACATTTCCGGACTCTTCCACAAAATCGGTAAAATGTTTTGTAAATTTCTGTATAAAACCGAGTTCCCTTTGTATAAAATCCTGTTGTGATACCGTTGAATCGTTATCGTCGCAACACCTTTCCAGAGCAAGGTTTACCTCTGAAACTGCAAGCTGGAGATTGGAGTTAGAACGAATAAAATCTGTTAATTGTTGCGACATTATTCTATCCCCATAAACCAGTTTTAATGCGTCCGAAAAACTTCTAATATTTTCCGCACCGGGTGGTAATTTGATAGGAAATGCGGGAATTTCGGTGGGAGTCTTGGAAGTTTTGGCGGGAGTTTTATCAGGAAATGCCAAACGAATTACCGACGAAAACATCTGATTCACAGAACACGCCACTGACTTAATCACTGTAAGCAGACCACCCGTAGGAGAGGAAACCACCGTTGGCAATGTTAATGAGTTCAGCAAGGTTCGACCCAAAACAAGCGGGATATTTTATTTTTTGTACGAATACATTGCTTAACTAATTTTGATTTCCTAAAGGAGCCACCAATTAGGACGATAACGAATTAAATTATTTATTACCGTATTTTATCGAAATTCTTTTAGTAGTCAATAAGTAATATTGTGGATTACACAAAAAAACCTCATTATTTTTACAAAATCAAAACAGGATTTATCTGTTTACATGTAAGTTACCTAGTTTAATAGGGGGGTAACTTTTAACCGATATATTTTACGGAAAATCTTTACTGAATTTTTAATTTTTTTACTTTTTCAAAATGATTAATTTTTGTGTTCCCTTGCAATAACCGGACGAAAGGAAAATTACGTGCCAAAAAAATTTTTTATTACATCTATCAGCTTTGCGGAACACAACAAAAAATTTTTTTGTCACGCAATTTTCTATTCTTTCGTCCTACGTTGTGTTGCGGAGTACCGCAAAAGGTTGAGTCCAACGCGAACAAAAGAGGGGTTGTTCTTGC
>JAISBG010000728.1 GCA_031266315.1 Planctomycetaceae bacterium
AAGTTGTTTTTGTTGTGAAAATTAGGTTGAAAATGAAGTTACGAAAAATTAATTTCGATTACTCGGAAAATATCAAACATAACCCTAACGCAGTATAATTTTTCGGACAGCGTAGTTTCCGAAGATTGTGATTTTTGTTGCTTTCTGTTTTACCTTGAATTTCCGGCTTCCAAGAAACACGAGAGTTTTCGGGAACGTATCGGGTGCTGAAGTTTTCGAACTGCTTTTGCTTCAATTTGCCGGACTCGTTCACGAGTTACCGAAAAAATCTTGCCTACTTCGTCTAAGGTATAAACAGAGCCGTCTTCCAAACCAAATCGCAATTTGATAATTTCACGTTCCCGAACCGTCAACGCCTGAAGCACATCGTTGATCCGGTCACGCAACGATGCCATGCTTAATTCGTCGTCTGGACGCAACTGTTTTGAATCTTCCAGCAATTCGCCAAAAGAACTCTCTTCCATTGTCCCAATCGTTTGGTCAAGTGAAAGTGGTCGATGACCGATTTGCATAATTTTTGAAAGTTCTTTGCTTGAAAGGTGACATTGAGACGCCATTTCTTCCAAAGTGGGCGATGTTCCGGTTTTGTACTGGATATCCTGAGAAACACGATGAATACGGTTGAGAGTTTCCAGCATGTGAACCGGCACACGAATTGTTCGGGCATGGTCGGCAATCGCACGGGAAATTGCCTGACGAATCCACCAAGTCGCATAGGTTGAAAATTTACAACCGCGATGTTTTTCAAATCGATCCACCGCTTTTAGTAAACCGGTGTTACCTTCCTGAATCAAATCAAGAAATGTCAAACCGCGGTTACGGTATTTTTTGGCAATAGAAACAACCAACCGAAGATTTCCTGCGGAAAAAGATTGTTTTGCTTCCGCATATTCGTTATAAAATTTCTTGGAGTTACAAACATAGCGGCAAAGCGATTGAGGTGTTTCAAGAACACGAAGACTCAGACGGCGAAGTTTTTTCCGGTTTTTCAAAAGCAAACCGGTATTCGCTGTAACATATTGCCGTTTGAGTTCATGAATTTTCGTTTGCAATGAATTCATAACGGACATGATTTTTTCGAGTTGCCAAAGATACGGTATCAAAAGCGGAATCCGAAAATGGAGTTCCTGAATAAGACGCAATGCCCGTCGTCGTCGTCGCAGAATCCGATTATGAGCCGTTTTCTTTTCCGAACGGGAAGCGGTTCGTGAAATAGTGATACGAAAATATTTCCGATTTTCTGCGAGAATTTTTTTGAATGTTTCAATGTGGACGGGGAGCAAACTCCCAAGATGCCGGCGTTGCGGGAGATCTGAAACAGAAAGATCAACTGTTTGGTCTAACCGCAGATCTCCTGCCTGAACTTTTTGCAGGATTTTTATTATCTGGTGGAGTAAATAATCGTTGGTGAGAACAAACCGGTAGAATATCTTTCGGGACAATTCAATTTTTGCAGTGGCTTCTTTTTCTTCCTGAAGTGTTAGGAGGGGAAGTTTTCCCATCTGCATAAGATAAACACGAATCGGATCGGAAAGTAATTCCGAATCTATTTGTTTTTTCCATTCCATTTCATCACCTATTTCGGTTTCGTTCAAGGATGAAAGCGGCATATTCCAAATGATTCGACGTGATTTGTCCGTAAAACCATTGTTTTCTTCGAAATGATGATAGCCCGGAAAAATTTCTGTTTCTTCCATATCTGCCATCGAAAGAGAGTGAAAGGAATTGATGCGAATCATTATGATATTGTTTTACAAAATTAGGAACAGAATTGTCCCGATAATCACTATTATCGGTAAATCATAAACTTCAATCCGACACAAAAAAATTTTTTTAGCCTGACTGTGAGCAAGCGAATAAACATAAAAAACGGGTATCCATTTTTTCCAATGACGTTTCACTTGTTTCGGCTGATAAAAAACCGAAGAGGTCAAACACTATTTTCATGAGATTGAATTTTCAAATTCAATGCAGTTTTCATGCCAAATGACACACATTTAATAATTTTTTTAACTCATTTTGAAAAAACAACTTAGAGTAAAAAAAACCAGTTTGGGCGATGAAAAAAAGAATTCAAAGTGTATTATTTTGCACATCACATCTTATCCGTATCGTTAAATGTGTCAAAATAAAACACTCGAAAGGCAATAAATCAACTAAGGTGGCAATTCATCAAAGTGTCGTGTCGGCGGACACGCCCACCTGGAACCCGATTAACGACGGCAAACTGAATTGCTTTTCGTTTTGGAGTCAGTTAATGACTCAACCGACGCGACCCTTCAGCGAAATGCATTTGATAAATTACCCACCTTGATTTACCTTTTGGTGATGCACCTAATATTCTAAAACAACAAAATTTTCTCAAAAAAAGATTTCTCTTGACATCCATCTTTATTTTGTATAAACTTAATATCTCATTCAAAGGCGATACATATTGCCGTATTGTTTTGCGGTAGATGTTTCGCGATTATTTCAACGAAACCTTGTAAATAAGGAACATGATGATGAAAAATTTTGAAACCGCTTCAAAAAATTCGCCGAAAAACACCCTCAATAA
>JAISBG010000753.1 GCA_031266315.1 Planctomycetaceae bacterium
CGCCGGATTTTTCCTTTTTCAGTCATTCGTACATTTTTTTATTGGAACCATATTCCCATTCGGGTGTCTTTTTCCAATACACTCCTGACGGTAAATTATCACTTGGTGCCGCTTACACGACCGGTACGGATACCAGTTTTGAAAACGCTTATGACGATCAAGGTTTTATCGGAACAATTTCGTATCAATTTACCGATAAACTGAATCTTTCGTATGCGGTGATGTATAACCGTAATGGTTATGGAGCCTATCGTGATCCCGATGATGTCGATTTGAACCGGTATGGTCTTAGCGGAACGAATGTTTATCTGCACACTATTGCAGCAAGTTACGATATTTCGGACAAATTAAATTATTCAATTCAATGGAACTACAACACAATCAAAACCAGAGCCGATGACAGTCATTCGTTTTTGTATGGTATTGCGAATTACCTGACGTATCAATTCAATGACCGTTGGGGAGTTGGTTTTCGTGCGGAATGGGCAAATCTTAACGACTTAACCGGTTATGGAACAGATATAAGCGAGTACACGTTTTGCGTGAATTGGAAACCGTACTCGAATCTCAGTATTCGACCCGAAATACGTTACGATTACAGTGCCAATAAAACCGCCGGCGCAAAACCATTCAACAACGGTAATAACCGTGATCAGTTTTCCGGCGGTATTACCGGAGTTGTTTCATTCTGAAGTTCAAATGCAATTGTTTGCAGGACATTTTTTGAAAATACGAAACAAAGAGTTAATAGTGAATAGTTACGTATTTTCAGCGCAAAACGTGCAAAATTAATTTTCGCAACATCATTTCCACTTAATCTTCCAAACAAAACAACCTCAGTAGCAAAAACTGAGGTTGTTTTGTCAAAGAAATCAGGTTGAAAATGAAGTTACGGAAAATTAATTTCGATCTTTCAAAAAATATCAAACAAATCCTAACACAGTATTTTTTGAACTGGGAATGCACGCTGGAGATACGGACATCTTGCCGTCGTATTACGAGCAGAAGCCAATCTTTCGTTATTGCTCTAAATGTTGTATAAAATTTTACACTTGCCGGATTTTGAACGACAGAAATTGTGCTTGTAGGTAAAATGTTCGCTTTACTTTTGCTCCAATATCGACTCGCGAACATTCGAAAAGCGAACCACCAGTAAAACCACTCACGCAAAGATTTACCTTACGCGATACCAGCAAAACCATCGCATTTTGATGTAACAAACTAATTTTTCGCGTCCTTTCATAATTAAAGAAAATTTTTTGAAGAGGTTCTTAGAGTCACCTTTGTAGTTTGATACATGTCCTACTTGATATATTCCTAAAAATATGTATATTCTTAAATAAGAATATATGGAAATTCAGGAATACATGGCATTAAACATATTAAAATAAAAGGTTTACGATGTCTAAATCAAACAACACTTCATCAGAATTTATCCATCACACCGCAATGGAACAACGGTTATATGACCGTCAAATTGATTTTTCGCCGTTGAAATATAAAGATGCCCCAATGGAAAGAGATGTAAGACAAAAAAAATTTCCTTTAGACGCATTTGTTGATTTAGAATGGAATGGTATCGTTTTTCCGTTTGCTATAGATATTAAGTGCGGATACGTACCGTTAAGTTTGATTCGTTCTGCGATTGAGCAGATGCCCCACTATGCAAAACAATTGGATCGGCACTTAATGATTTACATACCTTATATTCCAAATGAAGCCAAACAAATGTTGTCGGATGCAGAAATCAGCGGCGTTGATCTTTGTGGAAATTTGTTTATTAGCATTCCGGGCAAAATATATATTGAACGTTTAGATAACCCGAACCTATTTCCTTCCGCTTCTTCCATTAGAAATATTTATCGTAAAAACAGTTCACTGGTTCCTCGAATGTTTTTGCTTCAACCTCAATTTGATTCGATGACCGATTTGGTCGTTAAACTCCGGCAACATAAAGGACATCTGACTCAACCGACTGTTTCGAAAATCTGCCAACAATTGGAAGAAAATTTGATTATTAAAAAACAAAAAGGAATCGCCGTCAATCAAAAAAGTCTTGTTTTAATTCAACCGGAAAAATTATTGGAACAACTCGAAAAAAACTATACTTCAGTGTACTCCCAAAACGTTCGAACAGCTAAATTGAAAATTCCCCAAACGGAATTTTTGGAACGACTTGTTCGTTGGGGGGAATCTTCCGGCGAAAAAATTGTTCAGACTGGAATTTCCGGTGCTCCGGCTTATGCCGTCATGGTTCGTGAAAATATCTTGTCTTTTTATTGTCGTAACGTTAAGAAGGTATTGTCCGTATTTGAGTCTGATTTGGAAGAAACAATTCGCTTTTCCGACGTTTGTTTTGCCGAACCATCGGAGAATTTCGTTTATTTTGACAGTCGGGAAAATTTGTTACCCTCACCAATCCAATCCTATTTGGAATTAGTTAATGGCGACAAACGGGAACAACAGGCGGCAGAAGCCATTCGCCAAAATTTACTCAATCACAACCAATAGCCTCACTGTTTATTGCAACAATAAACTTTTAACCGATTTCCAAATAAAACAAATAGATTGCAAATAATAAATAAAATGAATTACAATAATATTTTGATGTCGAATTTACTTGATTTTCTTTTTGAAATTAACCAAAAAGGAATAACGAAACCATTGATTATCGCCGGCGGTTTTGGGCTTTTTCTCAAACAACAATATATCACGGAGAGAAATATTCGGACATTATTTGATGATCCTCTTTTGCAAGATCGACAGAAGATATTGATTTTTTCATACCGTTAGAGATTTTATGCCAAAAGGAACAATGTGAAAAAATCCTTAATGTTTTGGAATTGCTTGGATACAAATTTATCGACGAAGCGAAATATATGCAATGGGAAAAACCGATACAAATATCCGATTCTCAGAAAGGAAGAGTCAAAATTGATTGGTTGACTGGTCAGCCTGATAAGCAAAGTGCAGAAAAACTTAATCTCAAAAAAAGACCACGTGCTCGCCCCAAAGAAAAGATCAATTTTCATGCACATATTACAAAAGAAGCCTTACTTATTGATGATAAAAGGATTGATATTCCTCTTACCGGCAGACGAACAAATAACGAAGAATATGAAACAACAATCGGTATTCCGCATCCGTTTACTTATTTACTGATGAAACTTTTCGCCTACCGTGACCGACGAAAAGACGAAAAAAAACTTCAAGGTCAACACCATGCCTTTGATGTTTTTAAAATCATTGCATTACTCACGGAAAATGAACTTGACGAAACAATCAAACTCGGAATAATACATGCCGAAAATGATTTTGTTCGAGAAGCAAGAGAAATCACGCAGGATTATTTTAATGATTTAAAATCAGACGGTTCCAATGCAATACAAACCCAGAA
>JAISBG010000658.1 GCA_031266315.1 Planctomycetaceae bacterium
GTTGCCATGTGTTTTTCTGTTGAACTGCTACGCAATTTTGGGAAAGAGGGAAGGTCTTGCTTACCCCGTGCTGCACTTCGTTTGCACGGGGTTATCCATGTACAAGTCCTACGGACTTAATAATACACATTATATTTGCTTTGATGCTTCGTGCGGTTACAAAAGAAATTGCAATCCTACTTGAACAATTACGAAACGGTTGCTTTCATACGAGAAAATATTATAATTTTTTAATAACGATTTTGTTCAATCCTGTTCAAAATAACATTCAATACGCAAAACTATGAGGAGATAATAATGAAAAAGATATTCCTGATATCCGTGTGTATTTTGTTGCTTTATTCTGTGTTCGCCCAATTTCAGATTGTTGCGGAACAAAACGGGAGTGAAGTAGGAGACAAAGACACTTTTCCAAACACCCTATTCCAATCACAACACAATGAGAATCTCAATCATGATTCTCAATGTATTGCGTTATTGGAACAGCGTATTAAATTAAAAAAGGAAAAACTTGAATGGATTGAAACGGCTTATAAGTCTGGAAATGGTTCCTATCGTTATAACAATTATATTGATGCTCAAATTGCCGTTACCGATGCGAAAATTGTTCTTTATCGTTATACCGGTAAACAGAAAGAACTGATCGCAACTCTCGAAGAAAAACTTGATTTGTCTAAAGAACAATATCGGGCAGTTGAAGCGGCTTATAAGTCTGGAAGTGGTTCTTGTCGTTACAACAATTATATTGATGCTCAAATTGCTGTTACCAATGCAAAAATTATTCTTTATCGTTATACCGGTAAACAGAAAGAATTGATAGCGGCTCTCGAAGAAAAACTTGATTTGTCCAAAGAACAATATCGAGCAATTGAAATCGGCGTTAAAAGCGGTGTTACTGGTACGATTCAATTAATTGATGCGAAACTGGCAATTGTTGAAGCGGAATTAGAATTGAAACAAGAAAAAACATTATAATTTTTAATAACGATTTTGTTCAATCCTGTTCAAAACGACATTTATAGAAAAACTTTTACTGATACAGAAAGGACATGTGTTATGTCGTCTCAATGGTTTACGAAAAAGCCGAATGAAGAAAAACGCGGACCGTTTTCGGATAATGAATTGAAACAACTTACCCGTACCGGCAAACTTTTGGCAACAGATTTTGTTTGGCGTGAAGGGATGTCTCAGGCAGTTCCTGCGTCGAAAATTAAAGGCTTATTTCAGAAAACACCGCCGGTTATTCCGCCGCCAGTTACTCTTCCGCCGCCAACTTCACCGCCGTTGCCGCCGCCGTTGGTTGATCCGAACAATCTTGACGCATTGATTGCCGGTCTTGTGCCGACACAGCAAAATGTAACAGGTTATGTTCCAAACAGCACGGCACAAAACAGGAATGAAAAAGAGAATCAGCAAGAAGAATCTGATGATGTTTTCAGTTGGTATCGTTCCGGTGATTCGCGTGCTCCGATTCTTGTTAATTCAATAACTTTTTGGCAGGCAATTCATGCTGTCGGAAGTAAAAACAAGGCTTTTTATTTTTTGTTACCAATTATTGTTGTGATACCATTAGGTTTCCTGTTGGGAATTATTAATTCGTTAATTCCCTTTTTCTTTATCAACTGGATTATTTTATTTGTTGTTAGTGCAGGTGTTGGTGAAGCGGTTTTTCAATGTTTTCGTCTGGCGGGTGTCCATAACAAGTTTTTTTCAATGGGATACGGATTTTTGTGTGGATTATTAACTTGTTACTTTTTTCTTGCGGGCGGGTTATTTTGCGATTACAATCGCAATACGGACAAAGACGATCCGCCGCTTAGTGTGATTCGTGCGGCGATGCTGGACAGTATAATATGGTATGTCAAAATGAAATCGGAAACGATGTCCATTACCAAACACGTGTTACATGGTAAGCCGTTGCCTCCTAATCGTTTTTTAAATTACGCCTTTATTTTTGTTGACTTATTGATTATTGTATTAATGATGAGTGCCGCATCCGGCGGCGGGCGGCAAAATGTTTCAGGAGGAACAACCGAAAACTCCAATGAATAAATTGGTCATGTGCAAGCGAAAAAAGACCCACTTGTATGCAAGTACCGTGATATTAATTGATGTTTTTTTGCTTATATTTATTATTACGATAAATATTGTTTTTGATGTTTTTATATTTCGCTAACTATTTTTATTTAATTTGTATTTAACGGTATTTAGGAGTGGTTGTTCGTATGGGGCGCGTCGGCGTAATTGGTAGAACTTTATGGTAATCATTTTAGGCAACTTCTAAAAACCTATTTTTTGACATGATTTACAGAATTTACAGGATAAAATCAAATAAAATAAAATCCGATAAATCACGTATATCTTGTTAAAAATAATCTTTGCTCAAGGTTTTTTAGAAGTTGCCTAAATTGAATTGAGGAGTGTGATTTCTTGCCAGAATATGATAAAATAAACTTCACGTGTGTCGGAAGTTTATTGCGGTACCAACGCCAAAACCGTACTTCCGATTTTGAGATTTTTTTGAAACCTTTTTAATTTTTACAATGCAATGACAAATTTATTATCACGCCGTTGTTTTTTGGGCATGACCGCTGCGGTGGTTACTTCTGCGGGACTACAGAGCCGGTTTTCTTCGGCGCAAACTGTCGCCGAACAATCCGCAACTCCGTTTCCTTCGGAAATCTACAAGGCTCGGATTGTCGGAACTCCAACCGATGAGATTTGTGAAAAATGGAAATCTGCCGGTTTTGCCGGTATGGAAGTTAGCAATTGGGACGTTTCTCCCGCCAACGCCCGGAAAAGTCGGCAACTCGTTGAAAAATATGATTTACGAATCCATTCCGTAATGCGCGGTTGGGCAAATTTCAATGATCCGGCAAAGTATAAGGCTGATATTGAATCAGTAAAAACGGCTCTTCGAGCGGCTTCGGCTTACGGAGCGGATGCGATTTTACTGGTTCCGTGCCGCATTGGCGGAATGAAAATGCCGGAAGCATGGGACTTCGATATTGATTTCAACCCCGAAACATTGAAAGTCAAAACAGTTGCCGAAGGCAACAACTCTCTTTACGCCGATTATATTGCGGCGCAAAATCTGGCAACAGAGTCCTCAATTCGTGCAATAGAATCACTCATTCCGGTTGCCGCCCAAGAAGGTGTTCGTATTGCTATTGAAAATGTCTGGAACAATCTTTGGTGTACACCGAAATTTTTTGCCGCATTTTGCAAATATTTTAATCTTCCTTGGGTCGGCTGTTATTTCGATCTCGGCAATCACACCAAATACTCCCGATGTGAAGAATGGCTCAAGGAACTCGGCAATTCCATTGTCAAGTTGCATATCAAAGGGTTTAAGGTTAATGAAGTAAAAGGTAAACTCGGCGGCGGTCCCGGTGATTGGGTTAATATTGATCAGGCAACTATTGACTGGAAATCGGTACGAAAAACATTGTCCAATATTCGATACAACGGTTGGATGAGTATTGAGGAAAACGGTTACAACGATGCCGAATACAGCAAAATTCTCGATAAAATCATCGCTGGTGAATAAACCGGAAATTCCTAAGTGATCCTTCATTGATAACCATAGCAAAGTATATTAATATATAGGGTTAGAAAATTCCATTGAATAATTACAAAATTCTTTTGCAACCTCTTTTCAAGGTCAAATAAATTTGAGATAATATTCAATTATTGGATAATAAATTATCAAATAAAATTTTTTAACCCTAAATATTTTGTCCATTTTACCCAACCCAGCCAAAAATGAATTCAGCAGTTCAATCTATCGAAGAAGGAGTCAAAAAAATTTTAATCGCTTATCCCAATGCCGGACGCGATTCATTGATTCCCATTCTTCAGGAAATTCAGGAAAAACAAGGTTTCCTGTCTCGTGAAGCCGTTGTTGTTGTCGGTAAGATATTAAATCTTCCGGCAAGCAAAATTTACGGCGTGGCAACATTTTACAATCAGTTTCGCTTTACACCGCAAGGTCGGTTTCATATTCAGATTTGTCGCGGAACAGCGTGTCATGTCAAAGGTTCGGCGGCGGTTCTTGATTCTCTAAAGCGGGAATTAAAAGTTGAAGCCGGCGAAACAACCAGAGATGGTTTGTTCAGTCTCGAAGTTGTCGCTTGTATCGGTGCCTGCGGTCTGGCTCCGGTCATGAATATCGACGGCAACTTCCACGCCAACCTGACCACTCAAGCAATTCCCGGTATTCTAAATCAGTACAAAAAACAAACCGGTTCCAAATAATCGTTGCCAAAATAAATCGTTACGGTTATATACTTTGTTAGGGTTTTATTCGGTATTTTTTCAAGTTTCTAAATAATTATTTTCTGGATTGATCTGAAAAACCGAATAGCCCGACAGGGCTTTATTTCTGTAACCGCAGGTCTTTGACCTGCGGTTATGAAAATGAAGCCCTATCGGGCTACTCCGCTTTTTGTACCTATTAAGTAAAAGTAAATAGTTATGACAACTTTTAACAAAAATTACACGGAATAGTTATAAAAATATCAATTTTATGACTAATACAGTATAGTCAATGTTTTTCATATCAATCCCGTGAACGGTTACGTTATTTTTTCGTTTTCGGGTTCGGTTCGACCGTAATATCGAATTTTCCACCGGAAACAGGAACGTCAACCGTGATGCCGGATGTTTCCGGTGATAAATATTTTTCGTCAATCAACGAAACCATTTTGACGTTCATTCCGTCTTCTGTTTTACCGTCCGGTTTCTGTGCGCCGAAAATATAGACGTTATATTTTCCTTTCGGCAATCCGTCTTTATCCGAAATCGAACCGACAACATAAGTTCCGTCCGGTTTCAATATTCCGCGTGCCTCGTATGTCGGCGTTTGAAAATAAACTTCACCAACACCGAGAGGCGTACCGTCAGTAAATGTCACTTTGCAGCCCATTTTGACCTTGCAGCCATTGCAACCGGCAATTATCAATAACGCGGTAAGCGTGAGAAAAAAAATTGTATGTTTCATTATATTTTCCTTATTGTTAAAAATGGTATTTTTTGAAAAACAATCAGCAGGCGGTCTTTCGTTAAAAGTCCGCCTACTGACAAAAAATTACGGCAATGTAACAACTTGACCGTCGTCAACGCGGACAAACCAATTGATTGTTGTTCGTGGCGTTGTTACCGGAATTGCTTGTACCGAACCGTCGCCCATCAGAAAATGACATACGCCGGTATGATAACTGCCGAATGCATAGAATCCACCCCAATTGTCCGGTCCCGGTCCTTGATCATCTGCTGGATAATCCTGAGGTCCTCTTGCTAATGCAATCGCGTCGTTGTCTCTTGCCCAGCCGCGGGCGACAGATTGACGTGTTACGCCGGAGATGGCAATAAAATTACAATCCGAACGGTTAGGTTTTTCATTACCGCAATTTCCTAAGCGATTTATCGGAATATGTTTTTCGCCGATGACAAATTGATTGCTTGTTCCATCAAAAAACCAACTCATATCGTCGCGCGGTTGCCAACCGTTGTTTGCAGTCCGTACAGAAACCCGCAATGGTCCACCGTAATTGACGGGACGGCGGTATCCTTCGCCGTCCGAATCTTTACCGGCATAGTATTCCCACCACGCTCCGAAGAAAGCGTTACCATTCGGGCTTGTGCCGTAATCTTTGAGGTAAACCGGAATTGCATAATCACAATAAGCACCCGCTCCGAAGTCCGTCAAGCCGGTTAATGCTTCCGATGATCCCGAACCACCACTGCCGCGTCGAGTCGGACAATGATAAATGGACATGGAACCAAAGGCTTTTTGGGAATCTGCGCTCAAACCGTCCCACCATGCTTTGTTGTAAATGCTCCATGTGTTACCGGTGTCGCTGGAACGGAGCAAATCGTACAGCGGCTGTCGTTCAACATAAGGAAGAATCAACGTAAAAAAGGTAAGTGTTCCAGCAGCTTGTATGCTGACCGGCGGAAGTCCTTTTTCTGTGTCGTGAAAATTGTGAACACCGATACCAATTTGTTTCAAGTGATTGGTACACTGCATCCGTCTTGCGGCTTCGCGTGCGGCTTGGACGGCTGGTAAAAGAAGAGCAATCAATACGCCAATGATTGCAATTACCACAAGAAGCTCAACTAAGGTGAAACCAATTGCCCCCGTTCCCCCTATTTTAACATAATTTCTTCGGGCGGAAAAAATTACTCTGAAGAAAGCGGCGAGTAGGACATTGAGAACCTCAAATAAATTTTTAACAAATATAGTATCCCTTTCTGAATCAAGGAAAAGTTGAAATGTGTTTACCCGTTGCTCCGTCGGGTTAAAATTTTGCCGTCTCCAAAATTGTTTGACGGTCAAATTTAAGTTTTCAAATTAAAACACATCTCCAAGACTCCGTCAATAGGGGTCAGCCAAAAAAATTTTTGGGAAAAATAAACTTTTCTGAATCTACCGTATTCGGTGTCCCAACTTTAGCAAGTTCGTTTTGAACACGAAACACACGAAAAGAGGTGGGCTATTTATTAAAAAGCCCGCTGGGCGGTTGCGCCGGTAGAGTTTTCATTTTGCCGTCATTAATCTGGTTCACAGTCGGCTATCGCCGACGCAACCTTTCAGCGAAAAGTCGCCCACCTTATGATTGCTTACTTTTAACGAAAATTCCTGATTCTACCGGATTAGGTGTTTCTCACCGTAATCTTAAAATTAAAGGTCAGCAATCATATGGGTGGGCAACCTTTTGCTAAAAGGTTGCGTCGGCGTTAGCCGACTTGCCCCTGTTATAACGGCGGTAATTTGATTCCAAAACGGAAAGCAATACCGTTT
>JAISBG010000770.1 GCA_031266315.1 Planctomycetaceae bacterium
GTTTTATCCATAAAGTCAGTTAATGAAAATTCCACTGAATAATACCAATAAATCAATAATTACGATCTGATAAATGGCTCTTTTACCCTTCATCTTCTTCGCCATAAGTGGTGTAGTAATACGGGGTCATGGCGGCAAATTCTGCTCCGCAAGTGTCCACCATTTTTCGGACGGCGATAATGCCGTGGTCCTGACGTTGACGGCGAACCCATTTTTCGGTTGTTCCGAAAATTTCCGCAAGCCGGCAGTCCGAAAAACCGAGACGTTTCAAATGCAACATTTTTTCCGGCGTAATATCGTCAAGCCGGCAACCTTCGAGTTCGAGTTCCGTCTGGACAAGTTCCGCAATCTGTTCCAAAAACCATGGGTCAATTCCTGTTAAACGGTATAAATCGTCAATTTCCGCTCCTTGACGTAACGCCGAAGCGAGTTGGTAAAGCCGATCACGTGTTGGTACGCCGATTTTTCGGTACAATTCGTCAAGAGCAAGCGGCGAATCGTCCGCACCAAACAGACCAAAGCGTCGGTTTTCCATTGACCGGATTGTTTTGTGCAGGGCTTCTTTGAATGTCCGACCAATCCCCATCGCTTCGCCGACCGACTTCATCTGAATCGACAATGTTTCATTGCCTTCAGGAAATTTTTCAAACGCAAATCGGGGAATTTTAACAACAACATAATCAATCGTCGGCTCAAAACAAACACTGGTCGTTTGAGTGATTTCGTTGCGTAATTCGTCCAACGTGTAACCGACTGCAACTTTGGCGGCGATTTTAGCAATGGGAAAACCGGTTGCTTTTGAAGCGAGCGCGGAACTTCGGCTGACACGCGGATTCATTTCAATAACAACAAGCCGACCGGTTTTGGGATGTTGGGCGAATTGAATATTACAACCGCCGGTTTCCACACCAACAGCACGAATAATTCGGATAGAATCGTCCCGCATTTTTTGATATTCACGGTCGGTCATCGTCTGAACCGGCGCGACAGTAATTGAATCGCCGGTATGAACACCCATCGGGTCGAAATTTTCGATGGAACAGACCACAACAACATTATCGTTTTTGTCGCGCATCATTTCCATTTCAAATTCTTTCCAACCGACAAGACATTCTTCGATCAGGACTTCGTGAACCATACTGGCGGAAAGTCCGCCGTTGACGATTTTTTCAAATTCTTCTTTATTGTAGGCGATTCCGCCGCCGGTTCCGCCAAGCGTGAACGCCGGACGGACAACACAGGGCAACCCAATACTTTCCAGAGCGGCAAAAGCTTCATCGCGGCTTCGCGCCAATTCGCTTTTGGGCAAATCAATTCCGGCATTCCGCATTGTTTCGCGAAACAAATCGCGGTCTTCGGCACGGCGAATCACTTCACGGTCGGCACCAATCATTTCGATGTTGAGTTCGTCAAGGATTCCCGTTTCGGCAACCTGCAAGGCAACATTAAGAGCGGTTTGTCCGCCCAATGTTGGCAACAAAGCGTCGGGACGTTCTTTGCGAAGAATGGCGGCGACATATTCGGGTGTAATCGGTTCAATGTACGTCCGGTCGGCTCCAACCGTATTAAATGTTGCCGGATCGGTCATAATTGTTGCGGGATTGGAATTGACGAGAACAATCTTGTAACCTTCTTCCCGCAACGCTTTACAGGCTTGTGTACCGGAATAATCAAATTCACAGGCTTGACCGATAATAATCGGTCCCGCCCCAATAATCATAATCTTTTTAATATCTGTGCGCTTCGGCATAACGTGGTAATAATCCTAATTTTATCTTTGATCATATTGAAAACTTTTTAAGAGGTGGGCGATCCCTTCGCTGAAGGGTCGCGCCGGTTGAGTCGTTATTGACTCCAAAATGGAAGGCAACACCATTTGCCATCATTAATCTAATTCACAGTCAGCGAGTACGCTGACGCGATGTTTTAGCAAAACATCGCCTTTTCCCATAATTGCCTCCATGAAACCAATAATCCTATGCGGAACACCGTAGAAATTTTCACTCTAACGCAGTTGCAAATTCGTCCAATGAAACACAAGTCAAAGCAAAATCCGCTAATTCATCTAATTTAGCAATGTCTTTAATTGAGCTGATTCTATTCTGAAGCGACATCGAAGGTAATTCCAACCGACGCGATAGAATACGAATAATCATCTCGGCTTTGCCTTCGGCTTTGCCTTCGGCTTTACCTTCAGCTTTACCTTCGGCTTTGCCTTCAACTCTACCTTCGGCTCGCCATTTATCGACGAAACCGAGTTCTTGCAAGCATTGATCAATTACTTTTCCCATAATAAGTGCCTCCTGAAATGTTTGGGAATTTGCCCCTGCGACCACATCAAGGTATGTCTCAAGGGCAGAATCTTTACCATGTTTTACTGCTACAGTTAGAAGACGATGTAACCGAGCAACGGTTAATTCTTTGTTCAAATGGGTTAGCCAGATGTTTTTGTCTTCCGCTAATTCATTCGAAACCACAATTTGCGACAATCCTATCTCGTGTTTGACAACGTAAATACCATTTTGTTCTGAAGTTACGTTGTAACGATTTGACAGATATCCCAGTAACTTGTAAGGATGTTGCGATGTTACCAATGTCACCGAAATGTCCTCAATATCGTTAATTTTATTTTGGGCGGAGTAAAACAGTTTATAAGCGTGTGTTTTGCGGTAATCGTGGAGGTCAAGCGAATCGTCGGGACTTTTGTATTCAAAAATGTTATAGTTTTTAAAAATGCGGGCGATATTTTTATCAATAACAACATTTTTGAGTTTTTTGATGATAAGGACATCAATTCGTAACGATCCGCTTGTTAATTGGTGTTCATCCTGAAATTCCAACACATTTCGATACTCATTAAGTTCGAGTTTCATGGCTTCACAAAAAGCCGGATGCCACAATGTTTTTTCCATAATCTTAACTTTCTATTTTACCCGAATTCCTGCCGGACAATCAATGTGTATTTTATTTTACAACAAATCTCGGTTTTTTCCAGAGACTCGTCAATGATTGCAAAAACCTGATTCAATTAACAAAACATCGCCCACCTGATGATTGTCTATCTTTAACGAAAATTCCATTGAAACATACTTATTTCGCTAATTCTTTAACTCGGACATTCCGAAACCTGACGGGGTCGCCGTGACCGAGGAAGCCGAGCGAACCTTTAAGATTTTGCAATTCGGGATGTTCGTTGCCGTCTAAGGACGGTTTGCCCTTTAATTCGGCAACATCGGCGTCAAGAATTGTTTCGTTGTTCAGAATCACCTTGAACTTAGTTCCGCGAACAATAATCTCTTCGTAATTCCATTCTCCAACCGGTTTGTGAAAATCATTTTTCTCCGACACCCGCTTTGACGGAACCGAATAATAAATCGAACCGTGATATTGGTAAGGTTTAAGGTCCTTATATTTTTCGTGAAAATGGTCAAGAATTTGAATTTCGGTACCGCCGCGAATCATCACACCGTTATTTCCGCCCGGCGGCAGCAGAAATTCAAAGCGGAAATCGAAATTGCCATACTCTTTGATTGTTGCCAAATTCCCTCCTTTTCGGCACACAATCTCGCCGTTTTCAACCGGATAGCCTTCAATACCGTCTTTCCAAATCTTCGGCGAAACCGTTTTTCCGTCAAAGAGCAATTCAAAACCTTCTCTTTTCTCTTTTTCCGTCAAAGCGTTCAATTCTTTGACACGAATACTCCGAAACCGAACCGGATCGCCGTGACCCAAAAATCCCAGAAACCCTTTTTCCCGATGGAGTCCCGGATGTTCCTTGCCGTCGGGAGTTGGCTTGTCTTTGAACTCGGCAATATCAGCGTCAACAATTGTTTCTCCATTCAAAACGATTTTGATTTTTGAACCGGACGCGGTAATCTCTTCAAAATTCCATTGTCCAACCGGTTTGTGATAATCGTTTCTTGCCGCATGACGTTTTACCGGAACAACTCCGTAAATCGAACCATGAAACTGATACGGTTTTAATTCGTTCCATTTTTCGGCACTGTTGTCGAGTATTTGAATTTCCATTCCGTGATAAACCGCATTTTTTGTTGGTGATTCGGTACGAATACCGACGCCGTTGTTTCCGCCCGGCGGCAACGCAAATTCAAAACGCAACACAAAATCGCCGTACTCTTTTGCCGTCAACAAATTCCCGCCTCCTCGACAAACAATAGCACCGTGTTCAACCGGATAACCGGCAATCGCACTTTGCCAAATTTTCGGTGAAAGTTGCCTGCCGTCAAAAAGAAGTTGGAAACCTTCTGCTTTCTCTTCGGGCGAAAGCGTATTCGGAGCCGCGTCCGCTGACAGGAGAAAAGAACAAATCAACATAAAACAGAATCCAAAATAAACCATTTTTCTCATAAAAAATTCTCCTTAATAATTGGTCATTGAGTTTTTTGGAATCACAAGTTGATTTTTGCAATTCCGATACCTCTTGCGGGAACACTCTGAAACATTCGGAAAATACTCCGAAACATTTCGAGACACCCTCCAAACCTTAAATGTACCCGATAAAAAATTCCGTGCAATAGACGTAATAAAATTGCAAGGAATTTACGAAAGTATGAGGTGGACAATCCGCCATAATAAAAGGTGGACGATCCCTTCGCTGAAGGGTCGCGCCGGTTGAGTAATTATTGCCTCCAAAACGGAAGGCAACACAAATAGCCTTCACTAATTTGGTTCACTGTCGGCTATCGCCGACGCGACCTTTCAGCGAAAGGTTGCCCACCTCTTT
>JAISBG010000773.1 GCA_031266315.1 Planctomycetaceae bacterium
CGTCGGACAATTACGCGACCGCGCCAGGCAACTTGAAACCGCCTACACCGAATATCTGCCGCTTACCGAAAATCAATGGAAATTCCTTTCCAATGCGGAACGAACAAAATGGCAACGTGTTGCGGACAATTCAGCAAAATGGCACACGATAAACAACACGGCAAATAATACGGTAAATAATACCGCGAACAATACGGCGGAATTGTACGAAATTGTTCTTGAAATGGAGGATGTTGTTGAAAGTCGTCCGAAACTTTCCGAAGCGGTTGCTCCTTACCGGACTCCGGAAACGCCGCCGGTTAAAGATCGAACTGTTGACGAAACGCAAAAACTTCTTGAAACGGAATGGCTCTTTCAGTGTAATGGAAAACCAACTCTTGAACGTTCGTTGCAGGAAATCGGTTGGGCAAGAAATCTTGCGGCAAGAATTTTGAAACAATATCCGAACACCAACCTGAACGACGAATTAAAACAACTCGATAACCTCGAACAACAAACGAAATTGTCGTCGTGGGAAAATAAGGGCTTGTATTTTGCGGTTCGGGCGGTTAAGCGAAAGATTACGTTCAAAAATCCGGTTCTTGATTTTGATTCCCTCGTTTACGTTGACGGACCAACTCCCGCCGGCAGTGAATGGAAACACGAAACACGTCATCGGCTCGGTTATATGGCGGTTCCGGGCGGACGGTTGATGACGCTCAAAGGTCTTCATCCGGGCGGACATCAAACTAAGTTAATGCCGCAAGAACCGTTGCACGGTTCGTTTTGGCGTCCCGACCTTTCTTACGACGGGAAACGCGTTCTCATCGGTTTCAAACCGCATAACGAAAAGAACTTTCACATTTACGAAATCAATATCGACGGTTCCGGTGAACAACAGTTGACCGCTGGAATTTTCGATGATTTCGATCCGGTTTATATGCCTGACGGGAAAAATATCATGTTCCTGACCACTCGCGGACATATTTATGTTCGTTGTATGCCGCCGACCAACGCTTTTGTTTTGGCAAGAATGAATCCTACGGTCAATAAACCAAGAATGTTGCCGGTAAATTCAACGGCAACCAATAATTTGGAATTGGAATATGAGAAAAACTTGTACATTATTTCCCGCAACGGCGAACCGGAATATACTCCGTCGGTTCTCAGCGACGGGCGTGTTATTTACACTCGTTGGGAATACACCGACAAACCGCTTTGGCGGGCGCAAAGTCTTTGGACAATGAATGCCGACGGAACACAAGTTCAAACGTTTTGGGGAAATCAATCGGTGTGGCCCGATTTGCTGAAAGATGCCCGATCTATTCCGGGAAGTGAACGAATTATGTTCACCGGTTCCGCTCATCATAATTGGTTTAGCGGGAGTGTTGGAATTATTGATCCGGGAAAAGGTTTTAACTTTCCTGACGGTCTCACAAAGGTGACGCAGGAAATTGTGTGGCCCGAAAGCGGAAACGGTCCCATTGACCCCAAAGAATCGGAAAACTATCACACGGCAGGAAATTACGGAGCATATTATTCGCCGTACCCGCTGAGTGAAAAGGATTTTTTGGTTTCCGCGCAACGAGTGGAAACGGGAACCGACGGGAAACGCCGTGAGGGGAAATTTGTTCTTTTATTGATGGACACCGACGGCAACCGTGAATTGGTGTTCGAGGGCGACCACCACATTTTCGACGCCCAACCAATTCGTCCACGCTCCGTACCGCCGATTTCCGCTGACCGCGTGGATTGGACGACATGGAACGAACGCCATCAACCGAAAACCGGAGTCATTTACAGTAACAATGTTTACGAAAACGCCCCTGAAGAACTTCGCGGCAAAGCAAAATATCTCCGCATTTGGTCGATTGAACATAAAACATACACTTATTGGTACAAACGAAATTACGTTTCTTCAGGACCGGAGATTTCGGCGAACCAATCGGAAGGCATTAAGAAAATTATTGGTACTGTTCCGATTGAGGAGGACGGTAGCGTGAGTTTCAATGCCCCGTCGGGAGTTGCGCTTCATTTCCAGTTGCTCGACGAAAATCAATTGGCTCTTCAAACGATGAAAAGTTTTACCGGAGTTTTACCCGGCGAAACTCGCGGTTGTCTTGGCTGCCATGAATCGCATGTCCGAACTCCCGTAACAGTGGGAACCGGCAAAGCGTTGAAACGTTCTCCATCGGAAATTACACCGGTTTCGTGGGAAGATATTACCGTAAGTTACGAACGGTATGTTCAACCGGTGTTGAATCAATATTGCGGCGAATGTCATCAAAATCCGGAACATCAAGCGTTCAAAAAATTCAACGCCACACTTCGCCCCGGTTTTCTCGGTTTCAAGGAGCCTTACATGACCTTGATGGGCAGTCCGACATGGGGAGCACCGTACAAACAACGGCAAGGCGAAAAAGATTCCGGTGCATTCGGTTGGGCGGACACGATTCTTGTCGAATCGTACAGCACCCTCGACCCCGCCGCTTACCGAACTTATCCGCCGATGACCAAACTTTCCTACAAAAGCCGGTTAATTCAGCGAATGATGAACGGACAACACAACAATGTCAAAGTTACCGGCAACGATTTATTGCGGGTGATTTTGTGGGTTGACGCGATGGGACCTTATTACGGAGCGGAAGAAGTTCGTTGCATGGAAGACCCGATTTTTCAGGGAAAAGATTGGATTTCGCAACAACCGCGAATTATGACCGCGCCAATTGTTCAACGTCCAGGTCCTTTCGACCCATTCTTCACCGATTCCGCCTACGACCCGCCAAGCCCGGAAAAATACAACGCCCTACCAGTTGGTGTAACACGATCAGGAAAATAATTCCCAACGTTACGGCAGGCAATACCATTAACCGTCGTTAATCTGATTCACTGTCGGCGAGTACGCCGACACAACCTTTCAGCGAAAGGTTGCCCACCTGATAATTGTCCTATCTGTTTGTAGAAAATTGCTAAAAATCTTTTTCGATTAAAGTTGCGAACCGGGCGACGGTTTCAGGAGAACACGGATAATTTCTGTTGCGGTATCCGAATAAGCGGGATTGTTTTTGATTTCCTGCCATTTGGGATGAGCAACAAAATCTTTCCACGCTTTTTCATGTTGTTCCGCGTTTTCACCGGCAACCATATAAGTTAGATTGGGGAGCATTTTGCCCGACAAGGCTTCGCCGAAAAAAATCGGGCGGATACCAAGTTCACGGAAAAGTGCCATCTCGCCGCCATGATTAAACATGTGAATCTTCGCCGCATTACGCTCAATATTGAAACTCCGGTAAATCCTCGCCTGAAATATCCGGTCAACACCAAGATCAGGGGTTTCAATCTTTGGGCAATGTTCAAAACATTTAAGCAGCGAACTCTCACAACCGTCATAAACAGGGTCTTTAGAATTTGTTGTGAAAAAAGCCGCCGCATTTTTCCGATACGTCGGGTCGGCAAGTAATTTGTCCGTCAAATTCAAATAGGAATCAATCGTTTTGTGGGGAATAACAACGAACACGTTGTTTTCAAATTTCGTTTCCGTACCAATCGGCACGAAAACTCCAACCGGTTTGATTCCCTGAGCATTGAGTGCCGGAATCAATGCTTTGTCAAGTGTTTCGACCAGTAACGCTTTTTTGGATTCGTTCCTGACAGAATAGGTACGAAATTCAATAAATTCACGTTGACCGGCAGAATCCGCGTCGGCGGCAACAATCTGAGTTGTTGCTGAAAGTGCCGCAACAGATAATCCTATTCCGCCAGCCGATGTTAAAAAATCACGTCTTTTCATTGTTGCCTCCTAATTAAAGTTGAGAATAAAAGGAAATCACGAAATATTCTTGAAAGTTAATCATACAAAGGATGTCGTAAATAGCGATACCCTTTTCATTTCAAAATTCTTAAAATGGGCATTATCCCGTTAAAACCGATACAGTAAAATACCAAAGTTTCTTAACCGGTTTCTGTTAAAAAATGCGGGTTCATTTTTCCCCTGCGAATTAGTTCTAATGTTTCTGAATCATCAATTATTATTGGTCGATTAGGAAATGTATTATATTTATCAGGGTCGATCAATAATTTACCAACAACAGCATTGGGATATTTTTGCTTAATCGCTTTCTGAAGTTCTACCAATAAATCGTAAAACGAACCATCTTTGGGAAACATACTTTTTTGTTTCTGACGGGTAAAATCATTAAAATCACTACGTAATGGTCTAACAACTTCTGATTGTTCTTTACTTAATGAATGAATATTAAAACCATCCCATTGTTCAAAATCATCTGCTTTAAGCATATAATCCATTGAAACACCTTTATACGTAGTTGTAAAAAGTAGAATCGGATAATCCTTTTTAGGGTCATTACCAAAAAAATCAATCATCGTAATACCTCCATAATCGCCTCAAAATAATCTTGATATTCATCAAGCATTGACGCAGGATTTTTTAATAATTGTTCAAAAAACACACTTAATAATTCTGTGGGTCGCGTCTTTCTAAATTTCTCTATTTCAGCATTTATTTCTTCTTGTGTCAATTTTCCTTTCGATATTAAATCTCTTCTTTTTTCTTCAACATAATCTCGTGTACAATATTCCAAAGGAAGTTTCATTTTCGATTTTCTGTACAATTCAACATAAGCACCGGGTGAAACATTCTTTTTCGAAATTGGTAAGGGCAGACCTTCTGTAATCTTATCATATAATGCAACAATCTTTGATTTAATTTCCGGTGTCTCTTCCAACCAATGTGCCATCTCGTGGAAAGCAGTTGGAAAAATCTCAAAATTCGGGTCATAATTAGGTTCACGTGTCCCTAAGTGAATTTCATTATCTTTTATGTTATAAAATGAACGACCTACAATTTCTTCAACAGTAAAAACCGGATGTTTGGGTTTGTGCGGTAAATTTTCTATAACTTGTGCCATCAAGGTTGCGGCTTCCTTGACATCTTTTTGACTTGTTTTAACTCCGTGTTTAATATTATCAAAAGCACTAACTAATTGTTTCGCAACTTCACTATTGGGATTTTTTTTCTGGAAAAGATTATCAATACATTCTTTTCCAAATTGCCAGTTGGCTTTTTCAATTTTGTGATATTCTTGAGATGAAAAACTGTTTTTATACTTCTCTTTTATTTTGGAAACAATTTCATCATGTTTTTGCTTTGCACTTTGAAACCAATCAGAATCCCGTAATTGTTCCGCTGAATTTTGAAGCATCGTATCTTTGAAAACTTTCCGGTTGCTTTTCAAAATATTCTTTTTTGACAAGATATATATGATTTACCGGATTTATTTGTTATTTGATTTTTATCCTGTAAATTCAATAAACCCTGTCAAAAAAGAGGGAATGTTTTACATTGTTGGGTTTGTCATTGGGTTTGGGTTTGGCATGGTGTTTGGCATCATTGGTTGTGCCATTGGGTCATTCATGGGATTGGGGTTGGCAGTTCCTCCCATTGGGTTAACCATTCCCGGCGGGTTGGAAATTCCACCGGGAGACATCATTGGGTTCATGGGTTGATTCATTTGTGGATTCATGGGTTGATTCATCATTCCCATTCCCGTTGAGTCCATCGGATTGCTCATGGGGTTGGACATTGGGTTGCCCATCATATCGACGGGGTTTGTTCCCATTGTTCCCATTCCGTTTTGGAATTGTAATTGATGTTGGGCGAAACGTTGTTGGGCTTCGTTGGCATCGTAATTGAGAATATCGTCTTCATTACCGTCACGTCCGTCCGGTCCGGCTGACCAGATTGCCGGTTTGACCTCACCGGTTTTGTTAAGACCGTAATACTGCAAACTGTTGTCATAACGATAGGGGTGTCCCCAAGGATCAAGCAACGATTTTTCCGAATCAAGATATGGACTTGGACGTTTGCGTTGTTGAGCATAGATTTGCGGGTTATGAAACGGTTGATTCCAAGTGTTTGCGAATGTTCCGCCCATGGGGTTCATGGGGTCGGCGGTTGCCATTGCTCCGCCCATTGGGTCTAACGGGTTTGCTGCTCCTCCCATTGGGTTGGCAACATTTCCCGTCATTGGGTTTGCCATTCCCGTTCCTCCCATATTCATACCGGTTGGGTCCATCATCATTGGGTTCGGAGCCGTATTGGGCATTCCCATTGCCCCCGTTGACCCGATAGGAGTTCCGGCTGGGTTGCCGAATGTCGTCGCACCTCCAACCGTCATCGCATTGCCGGCAAACGCGGCATTGGGGTCCATACCGGCAGGATTCATACCGGACGGTTGTTGGGCAAAATTGGGAGAAGTCATTGCGAGCGTTTGATTGTCGGGAAAATAAATCAACGCCCAAAGACCTTGTTCTGTTGTGGGATAGCCGCGGTTTTCGGTGGCGTAGAGTTCGAGATTCCCTTCGAGTTGACCGATTTGAATTTCGGCTTGTTTGATGAGCGATTTTGTCCGCGATTTGAACAACGTCGGAAGCACAATAGCAAACAACGCCATCACAATTGCCAACACAATCAAAAGTTCCATAAGTGTAAAACCTTGCCGACGAAATAGTGTCATTTTGTTCATAGGAATCATTTTTTTTCTGAAAAAAAGGAATGGAAACAGTTACCGAAAACGGCAACAACATTTTGTTTGGAAGTGAAGATTATAACACAGACAAATCAAAAATAATAGACGAATCTCAAAATAACTCGTGTTTTTTTGGCGGAATTGTTTTTTAGTGCGAAAACTGCCCGTTAATGGTAGGCAATCCGTTCGCTAATGGTGGGCAATTCGTTCGCTAATGGTGGGCAATTCGTTCGTTAATGGTGGGCAATTCGTTCGTTAATGGTGGGCGATCCGCCCGCTGGGCGGTCGCGCCGGTTGAGTCTTCATTTTGCCGTCATTAATCTGATTCACTGTCGGCGAGTACGCCGACGCGACCTTTTAGCAAAAGGTCGCCCACCTGAATTTAACGACTCAACCGGCACAACCGCAGTATAGAAGTACCAGAATCTGTCACAGAAGTACCAGAATCTATCACAGAAGTACCAGAATCTATCACAGAAGTACC
>JAISBG010000776.1 GCA_031266315.1 Planctomycetaceae bacterium
CGTTGACCGGAACCGCGAATCCGTTGAGCAATGCTGATCCTTTTGCGACGGAAAGTCCGTCGGTTGCTGTTCCGTCCGTTCCGTCTGCGCCCCAGCAAACCTTTTTATCAAATACATCAAATACATCACATTCACCGCAAAATCCGCCGATCAATTCGTCAACCAACCAGAATTTCAATACATCAACTCCAGCTCCTGAAAAAACAACATTGTCCCGATCTTCACAAAATCGTTCTCTGCAAAATCGTCAGAGTGAAGAATCGGAAGGGACAGGGATTCCGGGACCTTCGATTTTGGAAGGTTCCCAAACGCCGCACATAACTCTCGAAAAAACGTTTCCGCCGGAAATTAAGATCAACGAACCGGCAAACGTCAAAATGGTTTTGCGTAATGTCGGACGTTCTGCGGCGAAAAACATTATTGTTAAAGACCGCGTTCCGCAGGGAACTCGTCTTCTTTCGACAACTCCCGAAGCAACACGGACAGAAACCGGTGAATTGTTTTGGTCGCTTGGAAATCTTGATGCCAATGACCAATGTATTCTTGAGATGCGAATCCTTCCGCTTCGTGAAGGGGAAATAGGCAGTGTGGCGGTTGTCAATTACAGTGTGGAGGCGTCTGCCCGAACTTCAGTAACACGACCAATGCTTAAAGTCGATGTTAAAGCACCGCCGGAAGTCCAACTCGGTCAGATTGCCAATATCGAAATTACTATTTCCAATCCCGGCTCCGCAACTGCAACCGGAATTGTTCTTGAAGAATATGTTCCGGACGGTTTGTATCATAAAGACGGTAAAGTGCTTGTCAACAAAAATGTCGATGTGCTGAAACCAAAAGAAGCCAAAAAATTGACATTGCCGCTTACCTGCACCGGTCCCGGTAATCTGGTGAATCGTTTGGTTGTCAAAGCAAACGGCAATCTGGCGGTTGAAGAAAAGACAACAATTCGTGCATTGGCTCCGATTTTGAAACTTGGTATTGACGGGGCGGTTCAACAGTTTTTGGAGCGGAAATCCATTTACCGGTTAATTGTTGCCAATCAGGGTTCGGCACCGGCGCAAAATGTTGATTTGATTGCGACACTTCCGGTTGCGGTCAAATTTGTCAGTACGAACCAAAGCGGAGTTTATGAACCGCAAACTCATTCTGTCCATTGGGCATTGGAAGAACTTCCGGCTCAAGAAGCGGGTGAAATTGAACTGGTGGTGTTGCCTTCACAAACCGGTGATCATTCGATTCGTTTCAAGGGAATCGGGCAAAATAACTTGAAAGCCGAAGAAACAAAATCAATGGTGATTGACGGTTTACCGGCGATTTCGTTTGAAGTGATTGGCGAATCGAATTTGGTTGAAGTCGGCAAGGAAACGGTGTACGAGATTCGTGTTACCAACAAGGGAACGAAAGCCGCCGGTAATGTCAAAGTTCGGGCGAATCTTTCCGACGGAATTACTTACGCGCGGGCGGACGGACCGGTTCGTCACCAAACCAGCGGCAATATTATTGCCTTCGATTCGCTCACCCAACTGGAAGCGAAAGGCGAAAAAATATACAAAATTGCTGCCAAATGTCTTTCCGACGGGGATCATCGAATCAGTGTTCAAGTTGTTTCCGACGATCTCAGTTCCCCAATCACCAAAGAAGAAAGCACAAGAGTGTACAGATAATAGTGGATAGTTGATAGTGGACAGTGAATAGTATCCATTATCAACACTATCCACTATCCACTATCCACTATCCACTATCCACTATTAAAGATGTTTTTATTTTGGCCTGGTTATCGTGGAATGGTTCAATATGGTCATTGGACGTTTTTGGTGATTTCGTTGTTGTTTGCGTTGTTGCTGGATGTGTTGCTTGTTGCGAATTTCTATTGGACGGCAATGATAACAACCGGACAACGGAATATTTTATTGATTGTTTTTTTTGTTGCGTGGTTTGGTTTGTTTACTGTTGCGACGTTGAAGAGTCGGTTTTTGAACGCAATGTTAAAAACGGACGAAAAAGACAAAATGTTTCGTGAAGCGATTTTGTTTTATCTTCGCGGTGATTGGTTTGGTACGGAATCGTTGATTCTTCCGTTGATCAAGAAAAATCCGCGTGATATTGAAATGCTTTTGTTGCTGGCAACTTTATACCGGCATACACAACGTTACGATGAGGCGTTGGCAATTCTTGACAAACTCAATCTTTTCGAAAACGCCGGTCATTGGTTCATGGAAATGGAAACCGAACGAAAACTCATCGCCGAAGAATCCGATCAAGAATTTGCCAAAGAGTCCGCCGAAACATCAAACGAATCTCCCGCAATAAAATAGATACAGAATTAAAATTGAAAATCTGATTCCACCGGATTAGGTGTCCAAGCATTGAAAAGTTCGTTTTAAACGTGAAATGCATGAAAAATCGTGGAAAGAGGTAGGCGATCCCTTCGCTGAAGGGTCGCGCCGGTTGAGTCTTTATTGACTCCAAAACTGAAGGCAACACAATTTGCCAATGTTAATCGGGTTCACTGTCGGCTATCGCCGACGCGACCTTTTAGCAAATAGCAAAAGGTCGTCCACCTGATGATTGCCTACTATTTTACTATTCCGGTGGGAGACACCTAATCCGGTAGAATCAGGACATTATTTATTTTTATCGCGATATTTTTTGCTGGCGTGTTGTAGAAATTCGCGTTCTTCTTTGGTGAGTCCTGCTTCGCCGACTTTGCCGTAACGACCAAGAATTTCATCAAGCCGTTTTTCAAATTCATCGTCTTTTTCTGATTTTTCTGATTTCATTTCTTGGTTGGCGGAATCTTTTTCTTTGTAAAGGTGTAATTTTGGTTTCCGTTGGAATATTTTGCCCAATATTCCCCAACCGGTGAAGCCGTCGGTGATTTTTCGGCGATATTGGGCGAAGAATAAATAATAAAGGAGAGCAAAACCTGCGCCGGCAAGGTGAGCGATGTAAGCGATTCCGCCTTCACCAACACCCGACGCACCGCCGGCATCCATGAAAACAATAATCAAACCAATTGCCCACATTGGCAACGGCAGGATTCCCCAAAATAACAACGTTTTGGTGGGATAGAAAAGTGCGTACAGAATTACAATTCCCGTAACACCTCCGGACGCTCCCAAACAACCTGTTCCGGGATTGAACACGGAATAGATGATTCCGCTAAAAATGATGGTCAGGAGATAAAACAAAAGATATTCCGCACGTCCGAGTCGGTTTTCGATATTTTCGCCGCGAAAAAAACCGACTCCGCCGGGACCCAAACCGAGCATAACTCCGTAACCAAACATAACCAACCCTAACATATTTCCGCCAATATGCCAGAAATCATTCGGAGAATGGACAAAACCGTAAGTCAGGAACTTCCACCATAATTGAGGAACTTCCAACGTTCCCGGCACAATTGCTAAAATTCCTGTAAGAAAATTATTCTCAGCAAACACTAAGCCGTTAATAAGCCAAAGCCCAAAATTGATAATAATCAGATATAGGGTTATTGACAAGGAACCACCTTTACCCTTGCGCGGACGGATATAACCGTCATCGTTGTAAGGTTCGTATCTATTGTAATCGCGGTCTTGAAATCCCATATTGGTTATGATATAAAGTTATTTCTTCTGAATGAGCCGAATGGAGAAAATCGGAAACAAAAACAAACCTCTTCCGGGGTTCGCGACAGGAATTTGTCGCTTCGAGACGGATTGAAAGTCGGGCGTACACTTGTATCAGCCGGATTGACTTTGATCCACGATATAAGTTGACCTTCCAGCAAACACCAGACAAAGAGGTTCGTATTTAGGGGATTATAGAAATTTTAATAAAAAAAACAAGAGTATCTTATGAGAAAGTGTTTGATCACGGGAGTGAGCGGATTTGTCGGGCGTCATTTGTTGCAGTATTTTGATATAACGGAAACCGATATTACAGATATTTTAGGGTTGGATTATTGCCCGGGAACCGCCACTTTCACGTCTCAACAATTTTCTTACCGTTTTGAACAGGTTGATCTGACACAGCCGGAATTGTTTACAGAGATTGCCAAAGAATTTAATCCTGATTGGCTGATTCATCTTGCGGCGGAAAGTAGTGTGGCGGCGAGTTTGCGTGATCCTGATCGTTGTATGAAAAACAACATGGGCATAAACGAGAATATACTTCAGTTTTTGAAACGGCGTCCCATGTATGATCGGTCGAAATGCAAGATGTTAGCGGTGGGTTCGTCGGAGGTGTACGGTTATCGGGAGAACTGGTCTGAGCCGTTGGAAGAATCACACCCGAAACATCCTTCTAACCCGTATGCACTGAGTCGTTTATATCAGGAAGATTGGATTCAGTTGAATGTCCGCCGGCAAAACCTGAATATTGTCTCAACACGATCATTCAATCATACCGGTCCGGGACAAACAGACCGGTTTGTTATTCCCTCTTTTATCCGTCAATTACTCGAAGCCCAAAAAAACGGGCAGAAAACAGTTCACCTCAAAACGGGTAATCTTGATTTGATTCGGGATTTTTCCGATGTTCGCGACGTGGTGCGGGCTTACTGTCTTTTGCTCGAACATGGTCAGAGCGGTGAAGTCTATAATGTTTGTAGCGGAAAGGGAATTGCCTTGTTTGAAATTGTTAAAATTCTTTCGGAAATATTGAATCTGGACGTAACCGTTGAAACAGACCCGAAATTAGTTCGTCACGGCGAACCGCCTATTGTGATTGGGAGTACCGACAAAATGTTCCGCGCAACCGGTTGGACACCGCAAATTCCTTTGGAACAAACACTCCGCGATATGATACAACACCAAAAGAATAAAGAATAATTGTAATTATTCAATGGATAAAACTCATAAGTTGGGCAAACATAAGGTAGGTAAACTAAGGTAGGCAACCGTTCGCTGAACGGTTGCGTCGGCGTTAGCCGACAGTGAACCAGATTAACAACAGCAATTTGTGTTGACAATGGTTTCGGAATCCGGTTGCCGATTGGAATCAGGGGCAAAGTCGGCTAACGCCGACGTGACCTTTCAGCGAAAGGTCACCCACCTTGTGATTTGCTTACCTCTAAGGTAATTTTCCATTCCGTTGGGAGACCTTTTGCTGTATGGTCGCGGCGGCGTACGCGCCGACAGTGAAGTTGA
>JAISBG010000780.1 GCA_031266315.1 Planctomycetaceae bacterium
ATTCCGAACCTTTTTTCGGAACGACAGGAGAGGTCAGGTTTAAATCGGCGGTTTTCGGATCGAATGCAAGTCCGGCAGTTATCGAACGGACTTCTTCATAGATTTTGCCAAGAGCATCATTAAATTGTTCGATTAATTGTGGTGCCTGAGGACCGCCTTGTATTGCCAGAAACATTTGAGGCATTGCTAAAGCGGCTTCGATGGCGTCAAGACTGGTGTTTTCAAAATCAATTTTGATTCCCAGCGTTGTTTTTTCTAAGTCGGCAAACAAGGTTTTGGGATTATCGGGAATCGTCAATACCGAATCTTCCGTAACAACCGCAACATAACCGTTTTTCTGATAAAACAGATAATTTCCCAAAGGATTGTTGATGAGATATTTCCCGTTACTCAGTTTTTTCAAGCCGGTTGTAATTGTTTCAAAACCGGGCAAGTTTACGGCGTTTAGGTCTTTGATTGGCAGGATGAGAAGAGGTTCTTTGAGTTCCTGACTGTCACTGTGAAGCACAAAACCGAAAGGTCCTTCAGGATTTAAGCCTGCCAAATCCTTGAAAGGAGCAACAGCGTTATTGAACTCATTTGATGTACCGGCGAGTTCGGCAATTTTTCCGGCAATGTTTAACAGAGTTTCAGGCGAATCAGCCTTGATCGTGAGAAACGATTTTAATTCTTCCGCTTGAAGTGATGTTGAAAACAGAATCGACAGCGAAATACATAGGGTTGTTACAAAGGTAAAACCACGCAAGACAAAATTTTTTTTCATGTTTTTGAAGGAAATTAAAAGGATTGGTGATGGAAACGAAACAAAAAAATTAAAAATACACGGCTCAAATAATTAACAGCCTTGTCCTTAATCTTTGGAAAGGTGAAATATACCACGAATAAAATCACCTTGCAAGTAACTGTCCATTTTTTCCAATAAGATTGCAATTTCTTTTGTAATCGTTCACAAAGCATCAAAAAGATTATTATTTGCTATAGTAATTAGAATAAACAGTGGTGGGCAACCTTTCGCTGAACGGTTGCCGTCGGCGTTAGCCGACTGTGAATTAGATTAACGGCGGCAAATGGAGTTGCCTTCCGTTTTGGAGTCAAATTGCCAACCGGAAATAGGGGCAATGTCGGCTATCGCCGACGGCGATGTTTTAGCAAAACTTTTGATAAATAGCCCACCTGATGATTGCTTATCTTTAATGAAAATTCTGCTGAACTCAATACCTCGTGTTGCACTTCGTTTGCACGGGAATATCCACGTGAGAGTTATTATTCTGTGAAACTGCCGTTCCAGCCGAGTTTGGTGCGTAGTGCTTTATAATAGCAAAAACCCGGAATATCCAGAGTATTGAATGTTTGCAACGCCCGGCAGATACGAACAGAATCATCAGGGGTGATTCGAGCCATTTCCATTCCGTCAAGAATTAAAACCGCTTCCTGATGTACCCGAAATTCAAAAACCCGATCCGGCGAATCAACTAACGGACGATTACTCAAGGTGTGCGGACAAATCGGCGAAATCACAACCGCATCAATATCTTTCCGAAGAATGGGGCCTCCCGTTGAAAGATTTCGGGCGGTGGAACCAACCGGCGTACACAATATCAGTCCGTCCGCACGATAAGTTGTTACCAAATCGTTGTCAATATACATTTCTATACTGATAAGACGTGAAGTTGTGTCGCCGTGAATAACAATTTCATTGAGTGCTAGACGGGATTCGTCGGGATTGGTGAATCCGCTGTTTTTATTGCGAAAGAGTTTGCAATCAAGCAGTAAATGCCGAATGATCGGTAATTGCAACAAATTGGGACGTTCTAAAAGAGCGATGAGTTCGTCAGCCCGAATGGTCGAGAGAAAACTCAGTGTTCCGAGATGCACGGTAAGAACCGGAATTGGATTCGCTCCCATTTGGCTGACCGCACGAAGAATCGAACCGTCCCCGCCAAAAACAATAACCAGATCGGCTTCGATTTGGGAAAAATCTTCCTTGCCGCTCCAGTCTTCGGCAACAATTGTTGCCCGACATTCAATCTCCGCCCGAAATTTTTCGACCGTTTCGGAAATACCTTGTTTTGTACCGTTACCAAGCAATATCACTTTCATACGTTTTTTAATTCCTTGTTGCCGAAACCAGACGTTGATGTCCTGCGTTATCTTTGATGATTTGTACGTTATTCCAGTCCGCGAAAAAAGCCGCAACCGATTCAGCAATCATTGGACTACATTCCAGCAGAACAAAACCATTCGGTTTGAGTTTTTTGGGGAGTTGCGTCGTGAGCCGTTCGATAATTTCGGTTCCATTGGGTCCGGCGAGCAATGCTTGTTGCGGTTCAAAATTTTTGACTTCCTTAGGAAGAATTTCATATTCGGACTGACTAATATAAGGCAAATTACCGACAATCACGTCAAAAGTTTCCGTAACATCCGCCAACAAATCAGAACAACAAAATTCAATCCGGTCGGCAACTTCATTTGAAAGAGCATTTAATTTGGCGATACTGAAAACTTCTAAACTGTTGTCAATTGCAATAATTGTCGTTGTTTGTTTTACCGGTATCGGCAAATTTTTTGCCAATGCAATCGCAATAGCACCCGACCCCGTTCCGACATCACAGACAACCGGATGCGAGTTGGCTGAAAAAGTTTTCAGAATATCCAATGTTTCGAGAACGAGTAGTTCTGTTTCCGGTCGGGGAATTAAAACGTTGGGGTCAACTTTGAGCAGAATGGAATAAAATTCCTTAAATCCAACCAGATAAGCAACCGGTTCACCCATCGCACGGCGTTTAACGAGTTCCCGAAAGAGAGTTCGATGCGGTTCGTTTGGTTCTGTTTCGAAATTGGTGTAGAGTTCAATTCGTTTGACTTTCATTGCCGCAGAAAGGAGAATTTCGGCATCAAGACGCGGCATAACAATTCCTTTCTTCTTAAAAAAATCAGTTGTCCATTCAAGCAACCGTTTTACCGTCCATGTTTCTGCGATCGACATCGAATCTCCTCATTGCTACAAAATGATATTTTAAAGAAAAAACGTTGCGGTTGAAAATCAGTATAACTTAATTCGTTAATTTTTCAAGAAAGCAAAATCTCTGATTCTACCGGATTAGGTGTTTCCCACCGGAATCGTAAAATAATTGGTAAAATTTCATAGGCAATCATAAGGTGGGCGACCCCCTTGGTTCAAGAGCGGTTTTTTTATTGTTCCAGCGATTTTTGGGGCGATTTGGAAAACTGCTTGTTTCATAACCTTTTACTATATTTGGAGTTATGTAAAACACTTTTGGCATTTTCCCTTTTTTTTGAGTTTATTTGCTTGTAAAAACTATGTTAAAACCCTGTTTCAAAACTGGTCGGTTTGGGTCGGAAAGCGTCAGA
>JAISBG010000784.1 GCA_031266315.1 Planctomycetaceae bacterium
GTTATCCATGTTAAAGTCCTACGGACTAAAGAATCGTGAGCAAATACATTATCTTTACTTTGATTTATCGTGAACGGTTACACAAATTTTAAGCCTTAACCCTTTTTTTGAAAATGAAACACTTATTTTTTATACTTTTATTATTGTCGTTTGCTATAGGTTGTAACAACAATAATCCGCAAGGACGAGTTCCAGTTCGCGGTGAAGTAACTTTGAACGGTCAACCGCTTGCACAAGGCAATGTATTATTTTCGTCACTTCCGGGAACAACACCAACGGTTGTAACGGGTTCACCCATTAAAAATGGAACCTTTTCGCTTTCGGCGGAACACGGGCTTATACCGAATCAAGAATATTTGGTACAATTTAGTTCTGTAGAAGAAGTTCCCGGTACTCGAACGGAAACCGATGATCCAATGTCAACAAAAGTCAAAACACGCAACATTATTCCGCCGCAATACGGTACTGAATCGAAAGAAACCGTAACAGCGACAAAAAAATCGCCCAATGTGTACCGTTTTGAATTGATTGACAAAACCGCCCAATAAGGCTATTCGATTTGTTGGAGCAAATCCGAAAAATATACTGCGTGAGTTATAAAATTAGTATTTTTTGACGATTCACTAAATTGTTACTGTCACGAAAAACACTCTAGTAGTAACCTCATTACCTTTTTGATCATTTGTAATGAGGTTAGGATATTTTTGCTGTTTTTTCTTTTCTATTTAATGACTGTTTGTCTTTCATACATGGAAAACATTCATGGCAAACCACTCAGTTAACAAACTGCGATTGTTCAGGGTTCGGCGGTTAATATTGTGATGAGTGATTGTTTTGTTGAAACAAGTTTAAGGTTTGCCCATGCCGCCCAATCGGCAACGGAATTATTTTTCGTACCGACATCGGCAACAAGACGAAGCCGAACCGTTTTACCCTTCCATGCGGATAAATCACAAATGAATGGACTCCAATTTCGTTCCGCCCAAAGAATTTCACCCGCAAGAACTTCCTCTTTATCCGGTTCGGCAACAAAAACCCGATAAAGCACGCCGTCCGACGGGTCGCCGCCGTTACGAATTCCTACTTCGCTGGAAAACGCAATTCCATCTTCTTTCGGTACAGTAATTGGTTCGCTCAACAAAAAGGTGTAACCGGTACCACCCTGAAACGGCGGATGAATCGCCCAACCGCGTTGTGTTTTCTCGCCACAGGAACATTGATCAAGATAAACGTATGCCCCGCTTCTACCGTCCATTGCTGTTGGTTTCTTACCGCGTAAACAATAACCGGTTTCAAAATGTTCCGGCAATTTCGGTTGTTCCCGAAAACTAAGCGCGGACTTGAGTTGATATTTTTGTTCAAATTTCATATCGCTCGCTGTTACAACCAGTTTCAGCGGAATTGTTTGCGGTTCCGGCGGAATATCAATTTTGAACGATAATTTTTGAAACTGATTGGGTGTGAGTAAAATATCTTGTTTTGTTTCCGCCTTTTCATTTTGCTGTAATTCAAAACGGAATGAATTTTCCGTGTCAAGATTGGAAGTAATTGTGAAATCAATAGAACTATTTTTCGCATCAAAATTTGAATTAACATTACAAAGCGGAACAATTTCAAAATCATAACCATTGATCCAATATAACGTATTCGTTTTAATATCAGGTGGAATTGTTATCGTTCCAATATTTTCGCCGGGAACAACTTTGAACCTTTTCGACTCGGAAAATGGCGGAATATTTTTCGGTTCGGCTTTCGGCGTCAGCAGATAACTGAACGCTCCATCAACCGGCATAACATGAACAAAACCGCGTGAATATCGGGTTTCCGCCTTGCCGAGAACTTTTCGTTCAAAATCAAGCGCAACAACATCGGCATCGGCGTTGTTGTCCAGACGAACAGCATGAAGTGTACTTCGTGCTTCATAATTCGGTTCGCCGACAATCATTTCCCAACGTCCCTCGTTGTCAACATTTTTCAGTACAATAAGTTGCCGGTCACAAAGCAAACGGTCAAACCGATGCGGTGAACCTTTCGGGGCGTTACGAATTTCTGCAAAAAGGTACGCCGGAGAATCAACATAATCAGCTCGTCCCATGTTCCATTCCAAACTCCATGCCGTTAATGCTTTCGTCGGATCGTCAACATACCAATCATTCGGTAACAAGTATGTTCCCAATTTTTGAGTCGTCGTATCCCGCAAATCGTTGACATACCAACGGTTCGATTTTTGTTCCGAATTTCCATTGACATAAATTTTCAAACCGTCTTCGTACTCAATAACGAGCCGATTGAGTTTGACTTTATCAGCGGCAACCGCTTCAGAGGTGGTCAATAAATTCCCGTTTTCATCGGCGTAACGAATTGATTTAACCTTTTGCGTACCGTAACGTTTCGCAATTTGCTGAACAATAAAATAAGACCGCAACCCGCCGGAAAAACCGTGTTCCATTGCCAGAAAACCGGTGTGCCCAAACGCAAGTGTTGCGGCTAAAAAACGGTCAAGTGCGGTTTGCTTGTCTTTTTCCGTGCGAAAATTCTCCCTGCCGAAAAACATGCCGGAATTACCCATTCCAAAATTATTTTCCAACGGATGTATTTTTAACAGATCAAAATCAACGAGCCACGGATTTTCGGGAATTTTGTACGATTGATCCTGAGCGTAATTACCGTCCGTTAAACCGCTGTAATACCAATGATTGTTGCCTTCACTGTAAACGGGACTGTTCCAGATTTTCTTTTGATGCAACAAAATTTCACCATAAGCATAAAATGTTGCGGCAAAAGTTCCGGCACCGGGATTACGCGCATCAAAATCAACATACTGCCATGGAGTAACTGCCGTGTGAACATCACAATAGGCGGTGTTGAAACCAAATTTTTTTTGTACGATTTCTGTAATTTTCGGTTCTGTTTGAACTGCCCGCGTTGGTTTCGGATTATAACATCTTGCCCAAGCGGGAGAAAAATTTCCATCGGGAAGACGTGTAACCCAATTTTCGTTCCAAAATTCATTGACCGGAGCGTAATCGGTGTAATTATTGTACGGACCGTAAATATAGCCGAGACTTTGAATTTTCCGCGTATATTCTTTGTGTGCTTCATCGCCGCCGCGTCCCGGAGCGGTGTAAGTTCGGAATGTAAAGCTTTCGCCGCCGTCGCGCCACATCGTTTCGTGATCTGTAATCAACATCTTTTCAACACCGTAACGCTTAATTCTGTTCCAATATTTGAAATCGTTATCGTGATTCGAGGAACCGTGTGCCCGCCAGATACGTTCCGCTGTAACATGTTTCCATGACGATGGATTATTCGGAATATTAGGCAATACTTCATGAAATTCAGGAGAAGCGGTCAGGAAAATACGTTCAAAACAATCGTTACGTTTTCCATCGGTTTTCGGTTTGTAACGGCTTCCGCTGTCGAAGATCACAACATTGTCTTCAGTTTTACCGGTGTCTGTTTTATCAGTATTAATTTTGTTGCTAAAAAATAATTCCGAAGCATTTGACCGTGTATGATCAACCATCGGCAAAAAGAACAAGGGGTTTTCCTGATTGTTATTGTCAACAAGAATTGCCGGTCGTTTACCGTCGCCGCCATTACCGACAAGATACGGTACAGTAATCAATCGCGGATTTTTCGTTCCTAAAATTTCGCCGAAAACAACTTCGTTGACATTGCCGTCCAAACAACGTACATCAATAATAAGCGATTTCTGAACAATTTGAAAACGGTATTCAATTTCCTGCTGATTCGCATCGCCGCCGAATTGCCAACGTGATGTTACGATATTATTTTCATTGGAAATGTCGAGAAGTTTTACCGTTTCTTGTGCCGGTTCTTTAACGAAACGGATTCCGCCGTTTCTGAATTGTAACGGTTGCGGCGGCGTATTCGGCGATGTTTCCGGTTCCGTCCATGTGAAACTCAAATCGGCGAATGTTCCGGTTTTCGGTACATAATTCCAGACAAGACAACCGTCGGTTCCCTGATATTCAAACCGAAACGATTTTCCATCTTGATCCGAAGTTACGGTATTCTTAAATTTTGCGCAAAAATTATCCGGCAGGATTGTTGTTTCACGATTCGGAAACGGCAATTTGTCTGTTCCTATATTTGTTCCGGTTGTTTGACCTTCGGGTAACGAAATTCCTCTCAACGGACGCGGCTCATACTCCAATGATTTGAGTTCTTCTTTGTAGAACGAAATATTGTCGAAATAAATCGTTCGCGGTTCAGAGTTACGACCGTTACGAATTTCAAAACCGTCAAACAACGGCGAATTGCCGAGCGTTTTGAGTTGTTCTTCGGAAAGTTTACGGTGAATGAGAAACCATTCTTTCCACCGTACAGTATCAAGATGCACCTTAATTATTTTTTCGTTTTCGCCTTTGAACAACAGATCAAGTTGGAGGCGTGGTGTTGATGTGTCGGATTCCCACGCCCAGTTATTGCCGTAAACCCAAATATTGACACAATCAAAGGGAAATGTTACGGAAATTGGTTTCGGCGGTTTCAGCGTGATGACCGGCGATTTTTGGGATTCGGTCGGAATAAATTTGTACGTTAATTTACCGACGTTGTTGTCCCATAATTGTTGTTCACGGCTTTTTTCGAAGGTTGCTTCGGTTTCGATTGTTTCGACAGTCCATCCGTCAAGATTTTCAAACCCGAACAATGTCGGATGATCATCTTGAATCCGACCGGCGTTGACCATTTCATAAGGACGTTTGCCGATTTTTTCTTCGGCACCGAGTTTGCCGATAATGAACAATATTACAAACAAAAACAACATCATCGATAACCGTATCATTAATAAAAGTGAACGCATAAAATCCTCTAGTTAAATTGTTATAATATTTCAGAAAAATTTTCGTTAAATAAAGTGAACAATCCTAAGGTGGGCGACCTTTCGCTGAAAGGTCGCGTCGGCATAGCCGACAGTGAATCAGATTAACGATGGTAAATGGTGTTGTTTTCTGTTTTGGAGTCAATAACGACTCAACCGGTGCGACCCTTCAGCGAAGGGATCGCCCACCCATTTTCGCCGACAGTGAATCAGATTAACAATGGTAAATTGTATTACCTTCCGTTTTGGAGTCAATAACGACTCAACCGGCACGACCCTTCAGCGAAGGGTCGCCTTACCCAATTGATATTTCATTTCATTGCCCTGAATATTTACGGTAACGTAACCTGATTTCCATCGTTGACCATTGCCCAACGGTGATAGGGAATCCGCGAAATAGTTACGGGAAATGGATAAACCGATCCGTCGCCAATCAGAAATATCGAAACTCCCGGATGAAAACTCCCGAACCGGCTGTA
>JAISBG010000786.1 GCA_031266315.1 Planctomycetaceae bacterium
AAATCGTGCAGAAACAAAAACAAGAAAAATACCCCCTTTTTAATGCAGTAAGTTAATGTACTCAATTTATCATTTTTTCGAACATTTAGTTACGAACAAAGAAGAATTTGTGTTAAAAAATCCTCTTGATGAATTTCCTTTTGATAGCGAGATGCTTTCATGTAAAAATCGCGGAATATTTCCCGATTTGGCAATAAAACTCAATACAGATAAAAATATTTTTTCGGGAGGCGAATTGATCGAACTAAAAAACAGTAAGAGTTATAATGTTTCTTCGTTCAACTCAACTATTCCAACAGGAAAAAAAGAAATAGCTAAAATTATCAAAGGCAAAAACAGTATTATCAAAAAACAAATGGAAGATGCCGGAGATGACATTAATTCTTTGCCGATTCGAGATGTGTATTATTTAATAAGAGGACGAACAAAAGAAAATATAAAAGTCATTTTGGTTCACGGAAGTTTTTTTGAAACAATAAAATCAGCAGACCTTATTAGTCAATCGTTTGGACAAGTCTTGAATGAACGTTTGCAAGAAAAAGAATTGAAGATTGAGAAAAACGTTAAGGATTTATTGATGAATATTTTTTCGGAACAGGAAAATTTCAGCAAGGTTCGCAATGTCGATAAAGCATCAGTAAAACTACGTTTTCGGATAATGACTGAAGTTCGGACAGAGGGAAACATTTTGGATACAAAGAAGTATCCTGATATTTTAAATAATACAATAAATTTGATCATTCCATGTCATAATGAACAAGATGAAGAATTGACAGCTAAACGTTTTTCAATTGTTTGTGATATTTCACAATTCCAGAAACTGAAAATCAAACATCATTTGAACGGTTATTTTACAGTATTTCGACAAGATTTATTTCAATAACGAAACAGAAAAACAATCCCTTTTTAATGAAGTAGGTTAACGTACTCAATTTATCATTTCTTCGGACATTTAGTTGCGAACAAAAAAATTTTTGCGTCAGAAATTCCTCTTGAGGAATTTTCTTTTGACAACAAGATGCTTTTATGTCAAAATCGCGGAATATTTTCCAATTTGGTAATAAAAAACATAAAATGATACTGATTTATGGCGGGGCGTATCAGGGAAAACTGGATTACGCTTTGGAACATTACAATACAAACGCTTCCGTTTACCAATGCAGTGAAACGGAAACTCAAATTGATTTTTCAAAACAGATTATCAATTCGTTTCATTGTTTGGTTTTGGCTCAGTTAAGGGATCATACCGAACCTTGTCAATTTGTGAACGAAAATATGGGATTTTTGAAGCCGAAAATTATTATTTGCAACGATATCTCTTGCGGTGTGGTTCCGGTTGATTCGGAAATGCGATTATGGCGAGAGTCTGTCGGACGTGTTCTGGCGATTTTGGCAAAACATGCTGATGAGGTGATTCGGATATTTTGCGGTTTGGGAACGAAAATAAAATAAAATCGAAGTTCAGATTCAGATTCAAATAAAATGATTATTCACCTTCTCCGGCATGGAATGACAAACGCCAACAAGGAATGCTTGTATTGCGGTTACACCGACCAGCCGTTGAGTTATGAAGGTATCGAAGAACTCAGGCGATTAAAAATCGAAACGCCATTTCCGACAGCGGAACATTATGTTACAAGCGGACTCAGAAGAACAATCGAAACATTGAAAATTTTGCACGATAAAATGCCTGACACGATTATTGAACAATTAAACGAATACAACTTCGGTGATTTTGAAATGAAAAATTATGACGAATTAAAGGAAAATCCTGATTATCTCTGTTGGATTTCAGGAAACGAAAATATTTCCAGTCCCAACGGTGAATCGCGGCAAGAGTTTAGAGAAAGAATTAAACACGGGTTTGAACTTGTGCGTGAAATGAATGTTGATAGTGTTTTTGTGGTGTGTCATGGCGGAGTAATCGCTTCTTTGATGATCATGTTATTTGCCGACCGGAAAAAATGTTACAGTGAATGGCTGCCGAAAAACGGGCATGGATACACGATTGAAATTTCCGAAACCGTGATAACTTGTAAACCGATTTAATTTTGAGACGTTAAATTTACAACGCGGACGGAGTGAAGGGAACAATGGATCATATCGTACAAATTATTGTATTGGCTGTTGTTCTGGACAGTTTTGTCGGTGATCCGCAAAATCCGTTTCATCCGGTTAGAATTATGGGTTACGGAATTTTATGGGGAGTGAGATTACATCAAAATTTTTGTATCAGATTATCGGTTGTCAGTTTCCTCTGGGGAGTCCTTTTAACCGTAACGGTTGTATTGACCGCTTATTTTGCAACAAAATATTTTATTGTACTTCTCAACGAAATTCAAGCGTGGTTCGCTTTTGCCGGAGAAGTGATTTTGTGTTACTTTATTATTTCGCCTAAAGCGTTGCGGACGGAAAGTATGAAAGTTTATAGAGCCGTTCAATCCGATGACTTGATAAATGCGAGAAAAAATTTGTCGCGTATTGTGGGAAGAGATACGCAACATCTGGAATATCCCGCGATTATCAAAGCAACAGTTGAAACAGTTGCCGAAAATTTTTCGGACGGCGTGATTGCTCCGCTTTTTTTTGTGTACATCGGCGGTGTTCCGTTGGGTGCGGCTTACAAAGCCATCAATACGTTGGACTCCATGATCGGTTACAGAAATAAACACTATGAATATTTGGGTAAGTTTGCCGCACGATTAGATGACATCGTCAATTTTATTCCGGCAAGAATTTCAGCATTCCTGTTAATTGCCGCTATTTTTGTTACAAGAAACAATACGAAACGGGCTTTTTATATTTACAGAAGAGATCGGCATCAACATAAAAGTCCGAACTCGGCGCAAACGGAATCGGTTTGTGCCGGTGCTTTGGGATTGTGTTTAGGCGGCAACCATTATTATAACGGAAAACTTGTTTCCAAACCGGTGATTGGCGATGACCTGATTCCGCCTTCACCGTTACACATTATTATTGTTAATCGCCTGATGTATTTTGCGACAATATTAGGTGTTGTCCTGATTATTGTAATCGAATTGGGACGGAGATATTTTCATGTATGAGTATCAGCACGGCGGCAATGTCCGTTTTGAATCTGACGGAGCAAATTTCCTTGATTTATCCGCAAATTTCAATCCGCTGGGATTTCCTGAAGGCGTTGAAGAGGCAATTAAAAATGAAATATCGTTTTGTCAACAATATCCGGATAATAATTCGCGTCGGCTTCGGGAATGTATTGCCGATTTTGAAGGTGTCAAATCGGAATGGATTTTTTGCGGCAATGGTTCTTCCGATATTATTTTTCGTTTGCCGCTTTGTGTCAAACCGGAAAAGGCGTTGACATGGATACCGACATTTTCCGATTATGAACGGTCACTAAAATCTTATGGTACAAAAATTGTGTATCATAAACTGGAGGAAAATCAGAATTTTGAATGTGATGAAAATATTGTAATAAAAACCGAAAAAGAGCGAGTCGATCTAATATTCCTTTGCAATCCCAATAATCCGACAGGCATTTTAACGGAACGGAAAATAATTGAGAATTTGTTGCGAAATTGCCGGAACAGGAAAACGCTTGTTGTAGTAGATGAATGTTTTATTGATTTCACCGAACAGGCAAAAGAAGTTACGGTAAAATCGTTATTGCCCGAATTTGACAACCTGATTATTCTCAAAGCGTTTACAAAATTTTTTGCGTTGCCCGGAATCCGTTTGGGATACGCAATTTGTAACAATAAAAAATTGATTGACAAACTCTATTTTCACGGTGCTGATTGGACGGTTTCAAATCTTGCTCATGCGGCGGGAATTGCGGCACTGAAAAACGCAGAGACTTATCTGAAAAAAACGGTTCTTTTTGTGAAACAAGAAAG
>JAISBG010000817.1 GCA_031266315.1 Planctomycetaceae bacterium
CCTGACGCCGGAAAATTCCGCCGGTATCGGTTCCGATAAATTTTTTGTAATCTTCTGTCGGCGGATTGTTGAAAATCTGACATTCATAACCGTTCATTAATTCTCCCGGTATGCAACGAAAAAAAACACCGGAATTAACAGGTTTATCGGTTTTATATTCCAGTTGCAGGATAAAATCGCGGTATTGATCTTTTGATTCGATAGAGCCGGAACCGCCAGTCAGACGAATTGCGCCGTTCTCAATTTTGGCGTTGGCTTGGGGTTTGACCGTCCAGCCTTTTAATGTTTTACCGTCGAAAATCGGTTTCATTCCTTGAGACTGGATTTTAATGTTGCGAAATTGTCCCGAATCCAGTGTGATGTCCGGTATTCCCGCACGATTAGACTGGCTCGTTTTCATACTGAGCGTAAACGGTGTCCAATTCCCTCGAGTGTTGGCGGGGCGGCGTTCACCGGTTAAGATACTGTTACCGAATCGGCATGTAAAACGAATCACTCCGTTTTGATTGGGGTCGCTCACCAACAAACCGTTTTGTACGGAATATTTTCCTTCCATAGACCGCCAGCCATAAAGTGAAACACCGTCGAAAAGACGAATCCAGCCGTCTTGTAATTCTGTTTCGGTAAGCGGATCAAAACCGGTCAAAACTGGCGGTTTAACACCGGAATTTGTTTCCGCTCCGAATAATGAAAACGGCAAAGCAACCGTTGTAAACAAAATAAACGTTGCTAAAATATTTTGTAAAGTTTGCATCGATAAATTGTGAGTTAAATTTTCAAAGTGTCAACAAAATAGTCGGGAATTGATTCTCAATTTTTCAAAATGGTAAAATAATAACCGTTGAAAGTAGAATCAAACTCAATAGGATAACTGATCCGATGTTTTAAGTCAATACAGTAAGATTGCAAGTTTTTCCGTAGCCGTTCACGAAAAATCAAGGTCAAGATAATGTTATTACTTACGATTCCTAAGTCCGTAGGACTTGAATATTGATAACCCCGTGCAAACGAAGTGCAGCACGGGGAAACGCAACCACAACACACGGAACTGCGTAGCAGTTCAATAGAACAAGTGTTTTCTGTTGAACTGCTACGCAGTTCGATAGGAGGAGGCGTATTACTCAATACCCCGTGCTGCACTTCGTTTGCACGGGGTTATCCATGTACCAGTCCTACGGACTTAATAATACACATTTTACTCTTTTACCCTTCTACCCAATAGTTGCTTTGATGCTTCGTGAACGGTTACAAAAGAAATTGCAACCCTACTGCCAGTCAATATCAAAATTCAAAAAATCAAATTGACTGATTCTTTCGGATTATCAATTATTTGACAATATTCCTCTTCCGTCATTGTTAAACAAATGGTATGATTCCTGTAATGAATTTGCGGCACAGCAGATTCCGACATGATAGGTCTCTTTGTAAAAAGAGAACAAAATAATTGATTAATTGATTAAGATAACTTCTAAAAATCTATTTTTTGACATGATTTACAAAATTTACATGATAAAAAATCAAATAAAATCCAGTAAGTCATGTATATCTTGTCAAAAGATAAATCTTTGTAAAGGTTTTTAGAAGTTGCCTTAATTAATACTTATTTTTAAGCCTCCTTCATTATGAACATGTTATCAAAATGAAACGATTTTTTATTGTCATCTTGTTTTTCTTTACCGTTTTGACAGGTTTTGTTTGTGCGTCGGAAGATGTTATCGTCGTTTGCCCTCAAGCGTTTTACCGGTCATTGGAACCTTGGATCAAATATCGAAGTTCTCAAGGTTATACGGTACATGTTCTTTCGGAACCATTTACTGTGCAAAATATAAAGAATCGGATTCGGATTCTTGCGGAACAAGTTTCCGTTTCGGCAATTCTGTTGGTTGGAAAAGAGTGGATTCCGTCCCCGCAAATTCCATGCCGAATTGTTCAGCATTTCGGTAAAGAGTCTTTGCTTGCTTCGGACGATTGGTATGCCGACCTGAATAACGATGGATTGCCTGACGCGGCGATTGGTCGGTTTGCCGCCGGTACTGCCGCTGAACTGGATTCGCAAATCCAAAAAACAATTCGTTACGAAACAGAAATTCCAACCGGCACTTGGTGTCGGCAATTTCAAATAGTTGCCGGAATTGGTCACTTTTCGCCATTGCTCGACAGCGTGATCGAATCAACAACTCGTTATCTCCTGACGAAAACAATTCCCGAATCGTACGAAATTGCATTGTTACACGCCAATTGGAAGAGTCCGTTTTGTCCTGCTCCCGTTGATTATCAAAACGAATTATTTGAAACAATCAACCGGAGTCCTCTTTTCTGGGCATATTTTGGACACGGACATCCGCAAATGCTTGACCCGTTTGTAACACCGCTTGGTTCTTTGGAAACTCTTTGCGTCCATGATTTTCCGCAATTTCATTGCCGAAAATCATTTCCGATTGCTTTTTTATTTTGTTGTTACGGTGGGATTTTAGACCTTGAATCGTATTCACTGGCTGAAAAATTGATACACCAACCGGAAGGACCTGTTGCTGTTCTGGCGGCGTCGCGAACCACCATGCCTTACGGAATGAGCGTTCTTGGAATTGAACTTTTGCAGGAATACATCAAAAAACAAAACGAAATTGTACAGAATGAAATTGTACGAAATGGAATTATCGAACAACAAAACAACCGTTTAACTTTTGGTTCCTTAATTCTGCACGCTAAACAACAGGCATTGTTGCCGCCGAAACCAACTGTAACAGAATCAATCCCTCCGGAATCGAAAAAAAACGAGTCAAAAAATATCAGGCACTATCGGTCAGTCCGGCAAAATCTGGAAACAATGGCTAAAACATTCGACCCGTTTCCGAAACAACTCAATGATCAAATCGCGGATCATATTGCGATGTTTCATCTTTTTGGTGATCCGTTGCTCCGGTTGCCGGTTGCTAAAAAAATCCGGTTAAATTGTTCCGTAAAAGTCAAAGCGGGAGAACAATTACATCTGGAAGGTTTTCTGGATCATTCGCTTTCCGAACAAAATGGTACAGTAACTATTGAGTTGGTTCCTTCATTTCACCGATTGCCGATGATTTCGCCGTTGCGTGACGAATTTCGAGTTGATGAGAAAACCCGCCAATCCAATAGCGAAGAATATCTCCGATCAAATTACCGGACAATATTACGATATGATACGGAAATTGCCAACGGTTCATTCTCGCTTAATTTGCCGATTCCCGCCGCAATTCACGGCGAATACAATATTCAGGCTTTTTTTGCTTCGAAACAAGAATCGGCAATGGGTTGTATCGCTATTTCAGTTTCAAAAACTCGATAAAACCCAAACTATTAGCAGTTCCCGTCAAATAGTGTTGCAATTACCAACACGCGTCTGTGTACCAACAATTGCGCTCTTTTGTTAAGACTATAGAATTTCTGATTCTACCGGATTCGGTGTCTCTCAACGGAATAGTAATTTTCGTTAAAGGTAGGCAATTCATTAGGTAGGCGACCTTTTGCTATTTACTAAAGGGTCGCGTCGGCGTACTCGCCGACTGGAAATCAGAGGAACGACGGCAAATAGTATTGCCTTCCGTTTTGGAGTCAATGCAGACTCAACCGGCGCAACCACCCAGCGGGCTTTTTGATAATAGCCCACCTCTTTTCGTGTGTTTCGCGTTTAAAACGAACTTTCAATGCTTGGACACCTAATCCGGAAAACTATTTTTGTAAACTATTATTTATAAATGATTTACAAGATATTTTGTTTTTTTCTTGAGCTTTACTTGAACTGATAAAAAATTAAAAATCGGACTTTTTAGAAAATTTTCGAAAAAATCCGATTTTAATATTCCTCCATGTATTGACGAAAGTTTTCTGCGCAGTAAAATAATCAGATAATAGAAAGGAGGTTGTTATGTCCCCACAAACAGGGAGACCAAAAACGGAAAATCCTCGCACGGAGCGAGTGTCAATCACTCTAACAAAAAAGGATATGGAAACGGCACAAAATGCCAGGAAACATGACCCAAAGCCTGAACGGACTTTCGCAACATGGCTCGCTCGAATTGTTTCGGAAACAATTCAACAATTCAAAAAGTAAAAAAAACGGCAGTAACGCACCATTGAAACCGTTACGTTACTGCCAAAGTTTGACAGAAAGCCAAACCACTCTCTATTGTATCTCTTTTGCCGATAAGGTCAAGAGCGAATTGGTAAATTAAAATTATTGACCACGTCGGCAAGGAGAAAAAAATGTATGATTTTATTTCATTTACTTTCGATTCCAAAAAAATTCAAGTTACCATGAGGAATTATGAACCATGGTTTGTCTTAAATGACATTTGCAAAATTCTTGGAATCCAAAAGAAAACCGCCTTCGACAATCTCGATTTCGATGAAAAGGAGGTTTACCGTGACGAAATTGATTGTCCTAATTACAATCAACAAATTATCAGTGAATCCGGTTTGTATTCGCTGATTTTTCGTTTGGATAATCTGAACGCGAAAAGATTTAAGCGTTGGGTACTCCGCGAAATGATGCCCATAATCCGGCAGGAAGAACCAACTTTGAACGATGAAGATTTGTCGTCCGAAGCGGACCAAGTAACTTGCCGATTGAAAGCAATTGCCGATTCATTCACCGAATTTGTGAAATTACACATTCTTCCGAGAAAAGGTGAAAAATATTCGGTACGCTCTGATAATCTTTATCGAAGTTACATTTATTGGTGTACGTTCAACAATTTTTTGCCGTTGATCGCAAAAAAGTTTTTCGATAGGTTCAATTTCGTTTTTCGCGGATTAGTCGAACAACGGAAAATCGCCAAAAAATGTATCGAATATTCTAATATCATACTGCTTAAAGATGATATTACCGATGCGGAATAAGAAAACACATTTTTCCGTACTTACACTTACAACACGCCCCGCACGTACACTCAGAAGGCGGATCATCATCATCATCATCGGGATCATCGTCGTCGTCGGGATCATCGGGATCAGGATCATTACCCGGACATGTTACAGAAACATCTATTTCCGCACCCAATTTTTTGCTCACAAACGCAATACCATTTACGTTACCTGACGACTGTTCCATTACTATATCCGGCACTACCGATTCACTTACTACAACTTTATTATGTGTTATACATGTTTTTTTGTTACGTTTAATCTGTAATCACCGGTTACTATACTGTAACCCGTTTCAACTTGATATCGATATTGATGATCACCCTCCACATTAAACACTGCTTGACCATATGTAAATGGATTATAAGTAATTCTGCCATCGGAAAATGTTACAATAGATCCCCACGACTACAGATCTGCTTGTACCATTGTTACACCTAACAAACTCAATATTATTGCATTTATGATATTTCGTGACATTTTACCACCTCATAAATCTGCCAAAATGGACAAATAATAAACTCCCGAATATTAAACAGTTCAAAATGATCAATATCTGTAACAATTCGTTTTGCGCTTGCAATAATTCCGGTACATTTTCCATTGTGTTATTTTTTGTTTCAAAAAACGG
>JAISBG010000828.1 GCA_031266315.1 Planctomycetaceae bacterium
GCAACCTTTCGCTGAAAGGTTGCCGTCGGCGATAGCCAACTGTGAACCAGATTAACGACGGCAAAATGATGACTCAACCGGCGCAACCGCCCAGCGGGCGGATTGCCCACCTCTTTATGCGAAGCACGCAGAGGACACCAAGTCGGGTTAGGTGTCCGTTTAGGCGTCCCAACTGTTGTTTCCGGAACCGGAATTTGTTGTTTGTCCTGATGATGAATCGTTAGCGGGAGGTGTTGCCGGCGGTTTGGTTCCCGCAAGTGAACTGTCCGTCTGAATACCGCCGCTAGGTATCATGCCAAGCGGACGAACTCCTTGAGTAAAAGATGGTCGAGCAAATGTTGATGTTCCTGATGTTGTTTGGCGTGACGGAATGCCCGTCGAAAGATCAAGTTTCGTTCCTTCATTCGACGATTGGTTTGTTGAACCAACTGTTGTACCGAATTTTTCACAAACAAGCCGCCATGTTTCCCGCTCCGAATTGAGAACCCGCAACGCATCGTCCAGTTTTTGTTCATCACGCGACATTCCGCTTTCCGCAAGACGACGGAAAATGAAAAGATATATCGACGCTAACTTTTTGGCAATCTCAGGACTGCCGTCACGGTCAAGCGAACAAAGAATTTCCGCAATAATATCTTGTGCACGGGAAAGTGATTCAATTCCGTCATCGTATTTCTGATCCTTCCAGAATTGTTTCGTCCGATGGATGTTTGTGATCGCCGCTTCCACCAACAAAAGTTGGAGCTTTTGCGGTGTTGCGGTTTGAACTTCCGCCTGAAGGTAGTTATGACGAATCGACTGTCTTTGCGGCATAAATATTTTTTGTAGTTGATAGTGGAGAGTTGATAGCGGATAGTTCGCAAAGGGACAAAAAGGATTTTGAGAATATGACGAACAATGAACACGGTCTTAAAAACAGAAAATCCAAGTGTGATGAGTATGATTGCGCGTTTTCCTCCGCCCCTTTAGGGGCAACACAAGCCAGCCCACCGCAACGCGGCGGGTGAGAACCAATAACACGCCGCCCTGAAAGGGCAGCATACCGATGGAAAATGTAATAATAGTTTTATACTGCCCTTACAGGGCGATTGTTCGGGCGGAATTTACCCGCCGCGTTGCGGCGGGCTGGCTTGTGCTGCCCTTGCAGGGCGGAGGAAAACGCGAAATCTTACCGAGTTGATGTATATTTGACCGACTTTTTACCGATGGGGTGTAACATGAGTTATTAACTAAATTAACTTCCTGTACTACTGTAGTTTGATGACCATGAACTGGCAATCGATGAAATCGTAGTCATATCAGTGGACATTTGGGCTAACGACTGTTCCATTGCGTAAAATTTATTGAGCATCATTTGCCGTTTCACATCAAGCCGTTCCTGCATAAACGCAATACGTTCTTCGTTTTTGGTAATTTTTGTATCAAGCGTATCGCGTTCAATGTAAGCGATTCCGTCATAATCCGTCAACAAATTAGCCGCATCCATAAATGATTGCGCCCAACCGGATTTAATTGTTGTCGGTTCGCCGTCCTCTCCTAAAATTTCTTGTTCTTTGAAGAAAAATTCCTGAATACCATCCGGATTGGTTGCATATAAGTTATCAAAAACTTCTTCATCAAATGTCAGCGTACCGGTTGCTGAATTGACCGATTCATCGTCAAGACTGGAATGTATTGTAATTCCAATTGATTGTAATGAATTGATTCCCGTTATTCCATAGACCCGTTTCAGAAGTGCATCGGTAATATTACGGTCAAATGCTCTGGCAACATGGTTGTTGTACAAAATTTTACCCGTATATGTTTCGGTGTCATAAGCCGTTTTAGTATTGAGATCTTCGCGGAATAAGTTGTAATCTTCGACGAAGGTTTTGAGTGCCGCCTTAATTTCGGTGCTTGCTTTTTCGCTTGTTATGGTAACCGGCGAGTCGGAGGAACCTGTTACCGTAATATCAACACCGCTGACAATATTTTTGAACGTGTTTGAACCGGAGTGAAGGACAACACCGTTGGAACTTTTGACATCACCGTAAACCAGTATCGCATCACTGGCTTCGGTCATGTTTTCTGCTGTCAAACCGAGACACGAAAGATCAATATTCATTCCTGCCGCCGTGCCGGTGGTTTTGCTTGAAATCGCAAGACGGTAAGGAGTGCTTGAACCGTCGGCAATAATTGACGCGGAAAAATTACCTCCGGCATCATTGATTTTCTTGCGAATGTCATCAAGTGTATCTGTTTCAACAACTTCGATTTTATACGTTGAACTGCCGTCAATAAGTAAATGTCCGTTTTCCGTTTTTTGCGATTGGTTTGCCGATTTGTTAATTCCCAGATCAGCGGCGAATTTTGAAACACTGTCATCAAGACAGGAAAAACTGCCGCTTCCTCCGGCAAATTCTTCAAGAAGAATTCCGTCTCCGGCATCGTTAATCCGTGCGTTCACGCTTACACTGGTACGGTTAATGGAGTCAATCACATCGCCGAGCGTTTGATGTGTTTTTGAATCGAATGTCAATATTTCGGATCGTCCGGCGGAATCGGTAATCGTGATTTTTCCGCCTGCCAAAATAACTCCTCTGCCTCCGTTTAAATCCGAAAGTTTGGTGGAATACGAAACGGTTTGCCGGTTCATGCTTCCGCCGTCAACCTTCGACTGAGCGGCATTAACATTCAATCCGAATGATGACGCGATGTTTGGGCTGATTGTTGTGGTTACGGTTGTCGGTTCCCCGTCTTCTTCTTCGGAGGGAGTTGTGGTCGTTGTGGTAACGGTTTTATCCCGAAAAATCAGATTTGCGGTATTTTTTCCAGTGGTATCAACGAGTTTGAAACCGGTTTTCGAGTCGTTCATCTGAACAGAAATTCCGATTCCGTAACGCGGTTCTTCGCCTGCGGTAACTTCGATTTCGGCGGTTTGCAGTTTGTAATTCAGTACGGAAACCGCATCTTCAAATGTTTGCATCAAATTAAGTTCGTCCTGAGTGAAGGACAAAACGGCTTTATTTCCGGCACGGTCTTGAACTTCGATTTCTCCGGCGGTTGCTTTGGAAAGTCCGTAACCTCCGTTCAATGTGGACATGAGCGGGGAATTGAGACCGCCGATGAGTTGGCGGGTTGTGAGTGTTCCGTCTGTGCTGCTGACAGCGGATTCGTAATCTCCGTTAATCAGTCCCAGTGTACGGAAAACCGGACTGAGATTTCCGCTCGGTTGGACAAACTCGGTGGTATTCGTCCCGTCGGTTGTGTCACGAAAAACAATCCGCCGCCCGTCATCGCTAATCGATGCCTGAACTTTTCCCGCAACACCATTGGCGTCTGTTGAATTATTGATTGTTTCCAGCAAATCACCAATAGTCAGTTCACGATGAATTTCCGGTGCGCCGGCTTCAATTTCCGTTGTGGTGGAACGCCGGTTAAAATCAATGGAAACCATCGAACCGTCTTTGCAATACACGGCAATTTCCGGCAAAATAGAATCGAAAATCAAACCATTTCCATCATTGAGTTGGCTAAGACTCATATTTTCGCCGAGCCGGTAAATCGAACTCCCAACAGCAATTCCGTTTTCATTTGCGGTCAGTCCCGCAATACCAAGTGATGCGGCAGTGCTGCCGCCGGAAACATCTTGCACTAAAAACTTGGAAGGATCGCCGCCGCTCACATCCGTAAGCACAATCCGGTCATCAACCAACTCCGCCAAAACATCAACTTCAGTCGCATTGTTAATCGTTTCAATAACATCTTTCATTGTTACGGCACTTCGCAGATCAATCGTGGCGCGAGTACCGCTACCGTCGGTAATTCGGATATAACCTTTGGTAAAACCTTCACCGCCGTTGATATTTTGTAATTCGACATTGTTTTCGAGCGACCAACTTTTGCCGATAGTAATTGTTCCTGATTTTCCCAATGCTTCCGTATCACTGGCAACTCCTTTGGCAACCGTTTGTTGTGTTGTTGCAAGTTGGAGCGGCGTAAAGGTATAAGAACCGGCGGTTGGTGTTCCATTTCTTGTCGCGGTTAAGACGCTTGAGTTACTGCTGGTGAGTTCGCAACGGTTAAAAGGGTCTGCTTTGTTCAAACTACTGATCATGTAACTTGATCTCAGAAACAAAAGCATTAAAGCTTCAATAGCCTCTCTTTCCTCATTCAAAAGCTCGTTTCGTTTTTCGAGATTAGTTTTCGGAACGGCATCAAGTGCGATCAATTGATCTACCAGACTAACATAATCAATTCCCGAAATAAGTCCAACACTACTCTGAATACCTGTCATAAAATTTCCCCTTTTATACTCCGAATCGTTCATCAATCCCTTAATTTCTTAACGGTAATTACTCCCAACACCTCTGATTACACCAACATCTTTTTATCGGTTGTCTGTTTCTAAGAAAATGATGTTTGCATTCCAAATACCAAATAACAAAGAAACGCAAAATAGAAAAAATAAACAATATAGATATTATAAACAATTTTTAAGTGCAAAACGGCTAAAAAAGTTTTTTTTGTTGAGAAATCCGGCAATGTAAAATAATTCAAAATGTTATGACCGCTATAATCCACACAATAGAGTTCACACTGAAATAGTACTCTTAATTTTTAAATGTCAAAAACCCGATACGAACAATCAGGAGGGCAAAACACGTATTACCGCTTCCATTTCAGCAGAAATTAGGTAATATTTCAGTGGAATTTTCGTTAAAAGGATAGTAAGTTTTTACTCCGCCCTGAAAGGGCAACACAAGCCAGCCCGCCGCAACGCGGCGGGTCACGACTGCCCTTTCAGGGCGAATGGGATGTCGGCTAATGCCGACACGATCATTGGGTAAAAGGTTGGCGATCTCTTGAGTCTTATCCATAAAGCCGGTTGATGAAAATTCCACTGAAATACTATGAAATTAGTTTAATTTCAGAAGTTTAACTCAATCGGAGAAAAACTTATGGTTGCCACTCTTACAAAAAATTTAAAAAAACGGAAAGTTGGTCGCCCCCACATTCCGAAAAATCAGCAACGAACAAAACAAATTTCCGTTCGTTTTACAAAAGAGGAATTGTACCGGCTTGAGGAAATTCGAGTCAAAGAACATACTGCCGAATTGATACGGAAATTGGCTCTTGAAGCCATAGAACGAAGGAAAAAAACATCCTGTTAAAACAGGTGTTTAACTTCGATTCACGGCGATTTCTGATACGTTATACCAAGAAAGTTTTATAAACGTAAATACTCATATTACGCATCAATTTCGTCATTTAATCTTATGGAATAGTTAATTTTCCTGTCCCGTTAGGGACAAAATGTTGGTAGAAAAACTATTTTTCGACCAGAATTTTTGAAGCGATTGACTGTCCTAAAGCGATTCGGGTATCACCGATGGCAAGAAGAATAGGACGGGTCGAAGCGGAAGTAGTTGTAGTTGTTCCTCCCTGCAACACACGAAAACGTGTTCCGACGAAAAGCCCCATTCCCATCAATCTGCCCTGAAGTTCCGGCTCAACTGTCAAATCAACAATTGTTCCGCTTTCTCCCTGAGAAAAATGACTCAAATAATTGACTTTTTCCGAACGAAACGCTGTTTCCGGTGAAGATGTATCAGTTTTAGCGATCATGGTTGCTGAAAAAAAGAAAAAATTTTGTTTGCCAAAACCTATTTTGTTCTGTCAAACTTTTTAATTCATAAAAAGGATAACTCAAAACGAAAAAAGTGTCAAGGGAACACCCGATAGAATATCTGATAAAAT
>JAISBG010000025.1 GCA_031266315.1 Planctomycetaceae bacterium
CAGGCGATTTATCAAGTGGCACCAAGTGACGCAACAGTATTGATTCGCGGCGAGTCGGGAACCGGCAAAGAACTTGTCGCTCACGCAATTCATGTTGCCAGTCCGCGAGCCAAAGGACCTTTTATCAAAGTAAATTGTGCGGCTCTTAATGAAAATCTGCTCGAAAGTGAACTTTTCGGTCACGAAAAAGGTTCTTTCACCGGAGCCGTTGCGCAACGAAAAGGACGTATCGAAGAAGCGGAAGGCGGAACTTTGTTTCTTGATGAAATCGGCGACTTTTCGCTAATCATTCAGGTGAAACTTCTTCGGGTTCTTCAGGAACGTACTTATGAACGAGTTGGGAGTAATACTTCACGGAAAGCAAATATCCGGTTATTGTGCGCCACAAATCACAATCTTGAAGAGGCAATGATCGAAGGAACATTTCGAGAGGATTTGTATTATCGAATCAATGTTTTTCCGATTATGTTGCCGCCGCTTCGTGACCGGCGGGGCGATATTATGCTTCTTGCCAACCATTTTGTCGAAATAAATTCGAAACGATTAAACAAGTCAATCAAACGAATTAGTGCTTCCGCGATTGATCTTCTGACTGGTTATCGGTGGCCCGGTAATGTTCGGGAGTTGGAAAATACAATTGAACGTGCGATTTTACTGAGTCAGGATAATGTGATTCACGGACACCATTTGCCGCCGACGTTACAAACCAGCCGTGTAACAAATACAACCGGAACCGGAACTCTTGAAGAACGTGTTGCGGTATTTGAGCAAGATATTATTATGGATGCTCTAAAACGAAGTCAAGGCAACATGGCTGCCGCCGCCGTTGATCTCGGTACAACATCAAGAATTTTACGTTACAAAGTCCGACAATATCATATCGATCCCAAACAATTCGCACGATAAATGTTATCGTTTACAATATTTGTCCGGTAGAGATGAAATGTCGGTGGGAAAGAAAAATTTTGTAGGTATACTCAAGCCGTTTTAAAATTCACGAAGCTGATTACGGAAGCGCAACAACGTGAAGCGGTTACTCAAGGGCGAAGCCTACCGCCCATACCGGCTACGGTATAATTTCTAAGAACCTTTAGCATAGATTCTTTTTTGACAAGATATACATAATTTACAAGATTTTATTTGATTTTTATCCTGTAAATTATGTAAGTCTCGTCAAAAAATAGATTTTTAGAAGTTACTTATTATGGAAATTTTACGGTTTTACCGTCACTGACGTGGGACAATGCAACAATCGTAGTTGTTGGAGTTGTTACGGCAATTGAATGAACGGCACCGTCACCCATTACGAAATTGCAAACACCGGGATGGAGACTACCAAAGTGATTGTTATATCCGTAACCGGGTAAAAAATCCGATAGACCGATTTCATAACCAGTACCAGTGTTATAAGCCACCGCAAATGCGCCGGCAACACGTTCACTTCCGGTAACAAGGTAGGAACAATGTCCGCGTGCATAACCGGGGCTTGGAGTATTCGATTCGTGTCCACACAAACCAATTTCGGAAATTGGAACATGTTTTTCTCCGACGACAAGTTGGTTACTGGAACCGTCTATCCAACGGCTCATATCGTCTCGTGCTTCCCAACGGTTTGGATCACGTAAATTTTGTAACAACGCAGTCCGTAATGGTCCATCATGAAATTCTATTCGTTCAATGGGATTATGGGCATGGAGTTGCCGCCAATTAATACTGCCAGTACTGCCTGTATCCGATCTCCAGTTGATGACTACGGCATAATCCGTAAAGGGACCGGGAACAAACTGAGTTGCACTGCTATAACCAGAGGGAAGAGTTTGTTCCGCAAATCCTTTACCGCCACTTCTGGTGGGACATCGATAGATATTGACCGATCCCAACGCTTTTTTTTCGTCGTTACTGAGTTGGTCCCAATAGTCTTTGTGAAAATAGGAACCGATTCCAATGTAGCAATTATTAACATCACCGCTTGCTGTTCCACGAGTTGTATTGTTTTCCTGTAACATCGAAGTAAGAGTCGATAACTCGATGTAGGGGTAAAGAAGAACAAAAAACGTCGCACGGTCTGTTGACGAAGTTGTACTTGAACCTGTTCGTGGAAGTCCGCCGATACAAGCAGGCGGAAGTCCTTTGAGAGTATCGTGCATATTATGGATGCCGATACCAATCTGTTTGAGATTGTTAATGCACTGTGAACGCCTCGCCGCCTCACGAGCGGCTTGGACCGCCGGCAACAGAAGAGCAATTAACACGCCGATAATCGCAATCACCACAAGAAGTTCGACAAGAGTGAATCCAAACGGAAAGTAATGAGAAATAGAACTTTTTGAATTGCCGGAAAAGTATTTGGAAAAGGAAAACTTCTCATTTGTCAATTTTAATTCTTCACTAAATTTGTTTTCCTTTCCTATCGTTATTACCCATTTTAACATTGAGTCGTTCACTGAATTGTTACTCATTAAATTGTTTACTGTGTTTTTCTTTGAATTTTGCATGGTCAATCTCCTTTTCTGAAAATGTTTCTTTGAACTCTTCGCGAATCGTTCCTTGCACTACAATGTGCAAAAAACGTCGCGAATCAAATTAAATTATATTTTACAGAAAAAACTGTTTAAATTCAATAAAAAAATCTATTTGATTTTTTTTATGCTGGAAGTCCATTTATACCAACAGGTTAAATTTTGACAACCATGATCATTCAGAGCGAAAAAATTCAGATTGGGTAGGCAATCTCTTCGTTGAAGAGTCGCGCCGGTTGATCTGTTATTGACTCCAACCGGTAAATTTTGCCGTTCACCATTTTCTTTTCGTTATTTTTTTGTTTCATTAAGTATAATTGGACATCGACTGTCCCGCTAATACTTCAGAAAAAGTGTCCAGCGAATTATTGCACTTGACCGTTATCTATTTTAACAAATTCTTGCTGGTTTAAGCAGAATAGATAATATGTGCAAAATAAAAAGAATAGGCATGGCGTTTTCAATTTTCGTACATCGAATTTCAAATAAAAATAACAGTTACATCTGTTATTTTTATTTGTAGCCGGAAAATATTTGTAAAAAATTTGTTGAAAATTCCGGTTTTTTTATGTACCAAAGTGTCCATATCAAACAAAATTACCTGCCGCAATAAAGAAATTATATTGTTATCACAAAATCTCCTTGATCTTTTGCGTAATCTTCTCTAAAATTTCAGCAGTAAGTGAGCAAAAATGAGCGGTATGGCAAACAGTTTACCGAAAATTATTGTGAAATTTACAAAAAATCATTGTGCAAAATCAATTAAGTCCTAAAATTGATTTTATTTTCCATGTAAGAATTAACCCTTTTCTCGTTGTCTTTTCTTGTTTCGGTTCTTTTCTTTTTTTCTTTTCTCCAATGTTTGTACTTCCGTGTGTAGCCTTTTTTGATTTTGACCTTGCAACTTTTTTGACGAAATAAAGTCTTGAGTTGGTATTTCGTCGAAAGACCAATTTTAAGACAAAATTATGTTGCACACGGAAGTACGGAAGTAGGACTCTTTTGAGTATGACAGTCTATTTGTTTCACGAATATTGAATATTTGTAATTATTCAGTTTGTTCTGTTCTCAATTTGGCTAATTTTTCTGCTGCCAGAAAACCGCTTTGAATACAATTGGGAATCCCGACTCCGTGAAAGGCATTGCCTGCCAGTGCCAGTGTTGGGTCAGAAGTTGTTAGCGATTCAATTTCCTGTACTAATTCCCGATGACCGATATGATATTGAGGCATTGTTCGGGACCAATGAGAAATCGTTATAAAAAGTGGTTCACCGTTTATTTTGAGAATCTTTCGCATTTCCGTCAACAGCAATGGTATCAGTTGCTCTTCCGGCAATTCCGCTAATTCCGGTGCCCGACTGCCGCCCGCGAATATTCGAATCAGAAATTTTCCTTTCGGAGCACGATGTTCGTATTTCAAACTGCTGAAACTGCCGGCTAAAATCGGACTTTGTTCTGTTTTTGGTACGACAAATCCCATACCGTGAAATGTTTGTTTGATTTGGTTCGAGTTAAACGCAAAAGTTGCAATCGCAGTTCCTTCGTGTTCGACTTTGGCGAGTTTTCCCGCAAGTTCCTGTACAGAATCTTTCAGAAGCCGCGACGATTCGTGAACAGGAACCGCAAGAATAATCGCATCAAAAATTTCCGGTTTAACGGGAGATATTGCCGATGTTGTTTGTGAATTTGATGATTTTGTTTCAAGAGTCCATTGTCCTTCTGCTGTTTTCCCTATTTTCGTAATTTCTCGACCGGTTTGTAATGTCTCAGGTTGGAGTTTTGCGGCTAAGGCGTCGCAAAGCGAGGAAAGACCGTTTCGCAGTGTAACAAACATACTGTAACGTGCTCCGCTTTGTTCGGCGAGATGGGCGGCACGGTTGGCGGCAAGTTGTTTTTGCATTGCCCGAATCAGCGAACCATGATCGCGTTCCATTTCCCGAAATCTTGGCAAGGTGGCTAAAACGCTCAGTTTTTCCATATCTGCCGCATAAACTCCGCTGACAAGCGGTTCGACTAATCGTTCAAAAACTTCACGTCCCAAACGGCGGCGCACAAAATGAGCCATACTTTCGTCGAGATCATCTTTTCGTGCAGGAATAAAAAGTTCAAGTCCGGCACGAAGTTTTCCAAACGGCGACAGAATCGGCGTGGTTGCCATTGGCAAAAGTTTTGTCGGAGCCATCATCAGAAAACCGTCCGGTAAAAGGTACAAACGACCGTGCCGAACAACGTATGTCCGGCGTACCGACGGATTGGTCTGAACGAGTTCTTCACCGAGTCCGAGTTCTTTACAAAGTTTAACTCCCCACGGAATTGTCGTAATAAAATTATCTGCGCTCTGTTCGATTTGAAATCCGTCCCGATTCAATGTTTCGAGAACACCGCCGTAACGATTGCGGCGGTCGAATACGCGAATAGTTGTATCAGGAGCGAGTTGTGCAAGCCGATACGCTGCCGAAAGCCCGCTGATTCCGGCACCAAGAATAGCAATATTCATTTCGGTTTTTTAATGAAGATGTTTACCGGTTGTTGTCATTGTCAGAACAACATGTTTTAGACCTTTGATTTGACGCAATTGTTTGAGGATTTCACGAATTCGTTCTTTTGTTCCGCGTAAGACAATAATTTCCATACAATTATTGTGATCGAGATGAACATGTTGTGAACATTGAATTTCAGGACAGAAATCGTGTTGTGTTTCCAGTAATTTCTGTACGATACCGGGTTTATGATGATCGTACACCAGAGAAATAGTTCCGGCAACATGGGTACCTTTAGTCCATTCCTCCGCGATCAATGCTTCACGCATAACATTTTTAATTGCTTCCGACCGAGTTGGAAAACCGTGTTCTTCGGAAAAAGAATCGAATTTTTTAAGGAGTTCCTCCTCAACGGAAATACTGATTCGGGCAATCTGGGACATGGTAACGATTCGGAGTTTCGGACTAAAAAATTTTAACGCGAAGAAACCGCATCAAAGATACGAAACCTTCCGTGAATGTTTTGCAAAATTGTACAAGGAAATGTCTGAAATTGAAATACTAGGAACATAAAATTCAATGGAAGTTTTGGATTTTTGAACTTTTTGGCTCCGATTTCAATGGAAGTTTTGGACTTTCTGACTTTTTGGTTCTGATTTCAATGGAAGTTTTGGACTTTTAGGCTTTTTAGGTCTGATTTCAATGGAAGTTTTCGTGAATGACACTCCGGGAACAAAACTGACCTAGTCATTTCTCATGAATGACCCTTCAAAAAGAGAAATACATTGTGTATTTTTCATGAATAACCTTCTGGGAAGAGAAATACATTGTGTATTTTTCATGAATAACCCTCTGGGAACAGAAATACATTGTGTATTTCTCATGAATAACCCTCAGGGAAGGAAATACATTGTGTATTTTTCATGAATAACCTTCCGGGAAGAGAAATACATTGTGTATTTCTCATTTCAGAGCCGATTTATCCCTGTGAACGGTTATGAACAGTTAATAGACAACCTTTCAGCGAACGATTACCCACTTTACATCGTTGAAAGAGGTGGGCAACCTTTTGTAGGTGGGCGACCTTTCGCTGAAAGGTCGCGTCGGCGATAGCCGACTGTGAACCAGATTAACAATGGCAATTTGTGTTGACAATGGTTTCGGAATCCGATTGCCGACTGGAATCAGGGGCAAAGTCGGCTAACGCCGACATGACCTTTCAGCGAAAGGTCACCCACCTTGTGATTTGCCTACCTCTAACGAAAATTACGATTCCGTTGGAAGACACCTAATCCGGTAGATTCAGGAATTTTTCTGTCCTGTTAGGGACAAGATGTTGGTAGAAAACTACGGTGCGGTTGACAAACTTTCGTAGCGTATTGTCCAGTTGCCGTCATTGGGAAATCCCGGGGCGTGGTTTTTTGGTGCGCCGTCCCAACCGGCGGACATCATTGCGACCGCATACAATAAACCGCCGTTGGACGGGAAATAGGGGAATGGACCGCCGGTACTTAATCCGACTTTGTTGAAGTTGTTTTTGCCCGAAGGGTGCAGCAAGGCTTCGACGGCAATTTGTGTTTCACCGTTGCGGGCGGCTGCCATTGCCATCATCGGAAA
>JAISBG010000029.1 GCA_031266315.1 Planctomycetaceae bacterium
GAGGACATGAAACTTATCTAAAAATAAAAAGGAAAAAAATAAAAAAAACTACAAAAATAAAATAACATAATTCTCAAAAAAGAAAAGGGAAGGTTTTTAGAAGTTGCCTTAAATGAAACGTCATCGCATTTTCTATAACGCCAGAAACATAAACCGTGTCAGAACGTCCTGAACCAAGTGAAACTATTGTTTCTCCTAAGTTTAACGTTGTTGACTCATTACCGGAAAAATTGATTTTTAAAAAAGCGGTTCTACAGACGGACTCAATCATACCGACCATTAAACCAACGAAAAATCCCAGAATAAATGTTCCCGTTAATCGTCCACTAATATCACTGAGTATCTGTGTCAGATAAATAAAAGCACACGCTCCTAACGCGCCGCCAGTAGCACCGCTTTTCCACACCCAGTTTTTGTTCAAATTCGGAATAAAAAACGCCAATCCGTAAGCCGAACCACCGCCGAGCAATGCCCAAGCAATAATTCTATCAGCATACGGCAAACCGAAATACGAAAATATACCGAACAAGATTTGTCCGCATCCACCTGCAATAACTCCGACTATTGTCGTTGCGATGAGTATCGCAATTATGTTTTGCGGACGGATAATCTTTTTCTTCTGCATTAAACGGTTTTGTATCAATTTGATAAACAACGCAATTCCGAAACACAAAAATGCAGTCCAAATGCAAACGCGGACGAGTGTTTCCTTGAAAGAATACGCCCCGCTGGAATCCATTAGCCCCTTGCTGTAAATCATTATTTCCGCTTGAGCAAATGCCGTTTCGAACTGACCCTCTGATGTTCCGATGACTTGTTTACTATTTCCTGTTAATGAAGAAAGAAACCAAGAATCGGCATCGTTTGTTCCTATTGCAAAAATACGGACTCCTTGTGAACGTAAATTAGCGGCGATGTTTTTGGCATTGTTAGGGTTACCAGCTGAACTCTGACCGTCTGTAAAAAGTAGTATCACTTTCTCCCCAGACACCGTATTTAATACTTTCTCTGACGTTTGCATTGCCGCTTCAAAATCCGTTCTACCCCCATCAGAAAGCGAATCTATTGCAGTAACAGCTTGTTGAGCATTTTGTGTAAACGCAACATTTATCGTTGCTCCCATTTTTTTACCGATACCAAAGAATCCACCATCGGCACTGCTGAACGAAACAAGAGCAATTTTATCAATTGTCATATCCCGTCTTGCGATAAAATTCTTTGCGGCACGTTTCACTTCGTCAAGTTTTCTGCCAGACATCGAACCACTTATATCAATCGTCAAACACACAGATTGTGGTAAAACCGGCGGAAGCGGCGGAATGTCCTTATGCGTGAAATACAAAAACGGTTCGCCGAAAAGCAATGCTGTTACAAAACAACCGACGCCTGCGGTTAACGCAAGGACGAACCATTTTGGACACGAAGTGATGATATTGTTAAATGCTTGCATCTTTTTGTGGCAAAAATTCCGTTGGACTTGCGGTTAAAAGTTGACGTGTTAATAAAACGAGGGAACAATCGTCATTCGTCTTTTGACGAAATACATCAGTTAAATTCTTTTCGATAACTTGCGAAATCGTTTTTTCATCGGCATGTGTATGCCAATTCAACATACCCGCAACAGCAGGGGCAACTTCCAATGTTGCGTGACTATATAACAGCATTTCTAAACCGTCCGAAAAAACAGCAAAACCTGTTATATTTTGTGTTTCTTCGATCGATACTCCGAATTGTAAATATTCCGCTACGTCTTTTTTGTTACAAAATATGTTTCATTTGCGTAATCGCCTTTTTGCGGTGTTGACAATACTCGTAATTCGTTGTCGCAACGGGTAATAATTCCACCGTCACCGAGATGCCAATAAACATATCGTCCCGCATTATCAACGGCAACAGCGACAAGCGTGCAGGATAATTCCTGTAGTTCACATTGTAATTCAGTTGCCTTGTTACATAATGCGCTAATGATTTCTGTATGAACTGTTACAAAAACACCTAGCGGTTTCCCAAATGCCTCATCGAAAAATACCGCCAACCATTGTGTAACGATTTTTGACGTAATCTCGGCTCCGATACGGGAATGTTTGGCACTACCCGCCCCATCACAAATGCAAACGGCAATGACGTTTTGATACACATATTTTGTCCAAACGTCCTGACATTCTATTCCGTTTACTTCATGGGAATTCCCTGTCACGCTTGCGCCGGAACATTTCCATTGAGCTGCTTGCACAATTATATTTCTCCCCATCCGCTAATACCAGCTGTGTCGATTGTAATTTTTTCACCCGGCATTGATTGCGAAACACGGGAGACCGATTTGGAAAGCCAGTCGAAAAATTGGCGGAAGTTTAATCCTTTCAATTTCAACGGTTGACGTTTCTTGCTGAATCTTGCCAACTCGTTCATATCGGCATCTTTTCCGATACCAATTGGAAATACAACCAACTTCCGTTCAGCTTCCAAACAAATAGTTTTATCGGCTGCATCAAGATGCACAGTACCGACATTCGGGCAACCGTCCGTCATTAAGACCATCCATGGTTGGTAATATTCAACACCGACTTTTTTATATTCGGCTTTGCGTTGTTCAAGTGAATCCAGAGCAAGATTGACTCCGGCACCTAAGTTTGTCATTCCATCGGTTGAGGTCAGTTGATCGAATTGCAAGTTCGTCAACTCTCGGAAATCGGCAACGATGCGGGCATCGTCCGAAAATGTTACAACACAGAGTTCAACGCTTGAACTTGCAATCGGGTCTTCTTTTACGGTGCTGACGAACAAACGAATTCCTTCGTTTAATTCCCGCATCGGGTCTCCTGTCATTGAGCCGGACGCATCTAAACAGAGAACGACCGGAACCCGATTGGACGGATTGTTAATCAACTCGCTCACGCGGACTTCAAAATTGTTGGACATAAAATATTCCTTGTAAAAAAGGGGGTTGTGGTTAAGACTTTTCTATTTACACGAATACAAACAAAATAAAACGATACCGATGAGGATTATCCATTCCAAGCATCCGTTACTGTCACCAGATGTACCGCTATTGTCATCTGATGGCGACGGTAACGATTTTTCAATATGAAGTGGTTCACCGTGAGTGGATAAAGTCCAAATTTTTCCGCACTTATAACAACGCCAAGTGTCTCCAAGTTTGGAACCTTTTGGAAAACGGATTTTCCTACCGCAACTACAGCGTCCTGCAAGATGTGACATTTTATCGTGTGGGGTAGGATTAATTAAAAAGCCAATCCCAAATCTGCTGTCCCAACGTTTTTTGCGGAGGAGGAGGAGGAATATACGGTTTCGGCGGATTAGGCGGACGCTTGGGAGCCGTTGATTTTGTCGGCGTTCTCTGATATTGTTTTTTGGGCGGAGGGTAACCCGTAACACGCCGTTGCCCGCTCATTTCGGCAATGAGTTTTTCTGTCCAAAATTGTTGGTCGGTTTTATTGTCAGTCCGTAATCGAGGTACTATTTCGTCAGTATCTTTCATCAAGACACGGCGTATATTTTGCGGTAAAATTGACAAATCGTACCCGACCTTCATTTGTGGACCGATGTAACTATCTTTATTCATAATAGAAAGATACTGCTTCATTAACGGTATCCATTTAGCAATTTCGATTCTTCCTTTTCTGCGTTCC
>JAISBG010000057.1 GCA_031266315.1 Planctomycetaceae bacterium
CATTCTTATTCCGCGAAGTGTTACCATACAACCGACATTCATTCCTTCACGGAGTTTAAAGTTCGCAATTGATTTCCGTGCTTTGGTGATAACCGGTTTTTGACCTGTAACCTGAGTCAATACATCAGCGGCTTCCTCCATATATTTTTTCTCATTGAGGTTACTGCCGACCCCCATATTCACAACAATTTTTTGAAGTCTTGGAAGCGACATAATATTGTCGTGTTTAAGACTTTTTTTCAATGCCGGAATAATTTCCTTCTGATATTTTTCTTGTAAACGGGGTGTTGCCATAAATCTGATTCTCCGGTTGCGGCGTTGTACGCAACTCCAAAAGTTTTAATAGGCAGGTAATATAACTAATATAATGGTTTAATAATTCCGGTGAAAACTATTTTGCAATTTTTTTCCTAGCCTTTGTTACAATATTAATATCTGCTTTACATTTCTTGCAGACACGGTATTTTGTGCCTTCTCCGTCAAACCGAAAACCAACACGGGTCGGTTGGGAACAGAACGGACAGATCAACTGAACATTCGAAACCGAAACCGGCATTTCCATTGAAAGTCGTCCGCCTTGAGGATTACGGCGACTCCGGCGAACGTGTTTGTGAACAACATTCACTCCTTCCACTGTTACTTTTTCCTTCTCTTTATTAACGGAAATAACACGGGATTTTTTACCGCTGTTTATTCCGATAAGAACGAGAACCTGATCATCTTTATTTATTCGCATGGTACTAACGGAAATAATAAATCTTTTAAACGACTTCACTGGCGAGACTGATAATTTTGACAAAACCTTCTTCGCCGTGGGCTTTTCCTTTTCCTTTTTTCTTTCGGTCTTTTTCGCGGAGTTCACGGGCAACCGCACCGAAAACACGGGTTCCAATCGGATTTTTATTATTATCAATTAAAACAGCCGCATTGGAATCAAACTTGATATAACTTCCATCTTCACGTCGGTAAGCCTTCTTGGTACGAACAATAACAGCTTTAACGACAGCACCTTTTTTGATATTGCTTCCCGCGATCACCGACTTAACAGAACATACTATAATATCTCCAAGTCCGGCGAAACGGCGATGCGTTCCTCCTAAAACTTTAAAACACATTAGTTCTTTTGCTCCGGTGTTATCGGCAACATCTAATCTGGTTTGCATCTGGATCATAACCAACCTACCCTGAATAATATTCTTTAATGTGAGTTTTTGCGAAATATTATTTCCGCACGATATTTATTTGTTGTTTTGTTTATTATTGGCAATTTCTAAAAAAACTTACGGCTGTTGCGGCTCATCTGAATCGGCTGGTTTGTCGTTTCCACCCTTCAATGCACTTGCAGGCACTAATTTTTCATTTGCCATTACGTCGATTTTCCATTTTCCATCTACTTTTACTAAAACGGCGTTAATTACCTCTCCATTGTCAAAAACGGCTTTAACCATTGCGGAATCTCCGTCTATGGTGTGCGAACATTTTATTTTACCCCTTTCGTCGGCAAGGGATCGTGCGACACCTACCGCTAATGGCGATACCCCTTCACCGTCAAGTTGAATTTCTTGTATGGTTTTTTGGTCGCCTTTGGGAAGGGCAGTAAAATATGCTTTCACGACATCCGAAGGTGTCGAAAGGACTTCGCTGGGAGCATCACAACCGGCAATGAATACAAACAAAAGCAGGAGCAATGCGAATGGGGTAAAAATCTGTTGATACATAATGAACGTTTATTAGGATTAAAATTATTCGACAACATTTGCTAATATTTCTATCATTACACTTGAAAATTTACTTTTTTAAAAGTTCCAATTTGTTATTGTACTTCCGCCTCTTTAGCGGCGGCGCGAAGGGCAACAATATCAATCATGTTTCCTTTCGAAACAATATTAACGAGTTTCCAACGTTTTAACCGCGACATCGGACGGCTTTCTATAATTTCGACCGTATCGCCAACTGCGGAGGTATTTTCCTCGTCGTGAACGTAACACACAGTACGGCGTTTGACATATTTTCCGTACTTTGGATACTTGACCAAGCGGGAAACTTCAACCCGTCTGGTTTTTTTCATTTTATCGCTTGTTACAACACCGATTACTACTCGTTTGGGCATTTCGAACAACCTTTATATTATAATGTGTTATCTTGTTTATTTATGTTGCTGAGTTTTGGATCGTAACGATTTGATTGTCAGAATTTTTGCAATCAATCGTTTATTTTTTTTGAGTTCACTAGGGGAATCGAGTCGTTCCATACGTGCCTGGAGACGAAGACGAAACAATGTCTCTTTCGTATCTTTGAGAATGACTTCGAGTTGTTCCGAACTCATATCCCGCAATTCGGATGTTTTAGTTACTTTCATCACATAGCCTTTCGTTTTACGAATCTACATTTAACCGGCATTTTATGGGCTAAACGATTGAAACACATTTTTGCTGTTTCCTCCGGCACACCGGAGATTTCGTACATAATTGTTCCCGGTTTGACGACTGCCGCCCAATATTCCGGTTCCCCTTTTCCTTTTCCCATTCGGGTTTCAAGCGGAATAGAGGTAATTGATT
>JAISBG010000060.1 GCA_031266315.1 Planctomycetaceae bacterium
TTTGCTATTTGTTAAAAGTTTTTAGAAGTTGCCTTAATAAGTTAATAAGTGAATAGTTGGGGACGCAAGCGGATTTAATACGTTTCTGTAAATAACACGCTTGCGTCCCCCACTATCCACTATCAACTACGGTAAAAGGCTTTGATTGTGTTCCATGCTTCTTGCGGTGAATCCGTTAAATGAAACAATTCGAGATCCGCTCGGTTGATAACTCCTGTTTTAACAAGATAGTCAAAATTGATACAACTTTTCCAAAAATCAACACCGATCAAGATAATCGGAATCTGTTGCATTCGTTCTGTTTGCCTTAAAGTCAATGCCTCAAAAAGTTCATCGAATGTCCCAAATCCGCCGGGGCAAGCCACCAACGCCTTTGCCCGAAGCATAAAATGAAGTTTCCGAACATTAAAATAATGGAACTGAAAACAAAGTTGCGGCGAAACGTAGGGATTGGGGCGTTGTTCGTAAGGCAACTTGATATTCAACCCGATGGTCGGTGCTCCAACTTCATTTGCCCCGCGATTCGCCGCTTCCATAATTCCGGGACCGCCGCCCGTACAAATAACATAGTCAAACGGACTTACGCTTTCGTTTTCTGTTGGAGATTGTTTCGTGTTTTCTTCCGAAACAATTCGGGCAAATTCTCTCGCCTGTTCATAATAAACACTGGTTTCCAGATGAAGTGTTGCCGTTTTAACGGCGTTACGCAATTCGGTGTTATCCGGCTGTGAGGCAAGACGTTCTTCGGCTTCGGCTAAAAGCCGTGCGGCTTTCTTCTGAGAAATAAACCTCGCACTGCCAAAAACAATCACCGTCGAACGAATTCCGTATTGACGCATAAACCATTCCGGTTTTTCCATCTCCAACTGAAGCCGAATTGACCGAGCGTAATCACTCCGCATAAAATTATGATCCAAAAACGCCAACGAATAACTCGGCGAATTTAATAAAGTCTGAATATTATCATTATTATTATCCGCATTCTCTTCCTGCTGATCCGTCAAAATAGCCGGACGTTCAAAATTTTCGTCAAACGGAATCCGAATATTGTCCTTAGACATTGTTTTTGTTCCTTGCTTGAACATTCTAAAGTAATCAATTTTTTTGATCAATTCTTTTGATCAATTTGTGCATTATAAATGAAAACCTGAGAAATAAAAGCCGTTTTCATAAAAAATAGAGATATTCCAGTGAAATTTTGTTAAAAGTAGGCAATCAGAAAGTAGGCAATTCATCAACTATTAACTCCTGGGAGTTTCTAAAACCCCCCTCCCTTTTCGATTGTATAATGGGTATTAGAATACTCTTGTCGAGTGTTCGTTGCCGCGTCGAACATGTATTCGGAGAACAAAAAAAACGAATGGACGACGAAACATTGCGGACAATCGGCGGAAAACGTGCCGCCTTCTGGATCGGAATGAGAAATATCTCGACAAAAAAATTTCTTAAAATAAAGATAATAAATTAATGACGTTTTTAGACGTTACCTATTACGATGAAACAATTTACCTTTTGTCAAAATCAAAAAATACGAATTGCTATTTTATTGTTTTGTTTTGCTGCCTTTAATTATGTTTATGTTAAACATAACCTCGGTGATCCTAATTCAATTGTTCGTCTTGCGTTGTCCTTGTGTCTTTGGGAAAACGGTTCAGTTACTATTGATAAATATCACCAATTTACAATGGATTCTGCTTATCGGAACGGGCATTATTATAGTTGCAATGCGCCTGGTATTAGTTTTATTGTTTTGCCGGCGGTTGCCGTTACCCATACGATTCTTCAACCGTTGGGACGTACCGATCATTTGGAGACGTTTGATCCGATTGATCCACAGGAGCCGAACACCAATTTTAAATTGTTCCTTCTGTCGGGAAGCATGATTGTTTCTCTTATATGTGCTGGTGCTATTACCGTTTTATATCTATTTTTCCATCATCTTGGAGTTATACACAAAACGTCTGTTATCTTTGCTGTTGTATTGGGTTTCGGTACTCCATTTGCCTGTTTTGCAACAACAATGTATGGTCATTCTCTTGCGGCTTCTTTCCTTATTTTTGGGCTTGTACTTGGTTTTCCCGCAAAGAAGCCGTCTGTTTTTCGTTGGATTGTTACGGGATTGATCTTAGCTTATGCCGTTTGGATCGAATATACTGCCGCAATTTCAGTAGTAGTGTTAGGCTTGTTGTTCCTTTCCGAAATGAAAAGACAAGGATTGTCAGGAAAACAAATCGGGTGGAATACGCTGTTGATGGCTCTTGGTGCCGCACCGATTGCAGTCGGCTTTTTTGTTTATAACACATTGGCATTTGGTTCTCCTTTTCAAGTCGGATACCATTTTGTTTCAACAAATTTTCCCAAAATGGATGAAGGATTTTACGGAATCAGATTACCGGCTCTTTCCACATTCATTGGAAGTTTGTTTGGATTACAAGACGGAATTCTTTGGCGTTCACCAATATTGATTCTTTCCCCGTTTTTCATCATTTACAATATCTGGAAAAATCAATTTCGGACATTAAATATTGCGTGTCTTATCATTCTGATTTATTATTTCTTACTCAATTCAGCGTATGCTTATCCCAATGTACGTCATATTACTGCTTCGTTACCGTTTTTGATCATTCCAATCGGTTTGGCATGGGATTCGCTTGGTTCTCGTTGGAAAATATTTGTTTCTGTTTTACTCGTTGTCAGTTTGATTATCGGTTTTGTCTCTATGAATGTTCCGCAATCACCTGAGTTGTGGCAAGTACCAATCCGAATTTTATTTATTTTTCAAGAATTTTTTGCTGGTCATGTCCGAAACTTATTTTTTTATGTCGGTGTTAACGCTTATCTTTCACTTGGAATTCTTTTGCTCGTTTGGATAGTTACCGGCTGGGTCTTTTGGAAAGACACCCTTCGCGGTCAAACAGGTTGAAGTCAATCTATCGGGAAACCTTTTAATAACTCCTGTTACGCACTGTAGGTAAAAAAGTCGGTCAAATATACATCAACACAGTAGGATTGCAAGTTTTCCTCCGCCCTGCAAGGGCAACACAAGCCAGCCCGCCGCAACGCGGCGGGTATATACCGCCCGAACAAACGCCCAGTAATGGCAGCAAAAAAATTGTTTC
>JAISBG010000072.1 GCA_031266315.1 Planctomycetaceae bacterium
TACTGGTTCCGTCCGTAATGAATCCGAGATCAGTTACTGTGGGCCATGCTCCGTTAAAAGCCCCGCGACATTCATAAAAATCGGACGGCATCCAGATATCCCCTTTACTGCCGCGATAACTGCTTAACCCCGGTTCATTCGGCTCTGAACTGTTTCGTTCCGAGTCAGAAGGACACAATAAGTACGGCAATTTCGCGTAATACGGACTGTTCGCAAAAGTCCGCCATGGCATGACATTGGTGTCATTCCGATCAATATCCGCCATGACCGCATCGAAAACAGCCGACTGTTCCATAAACGGTAACAACTCAACAAAAATACTGAAACGCTGGCGGTTCGTATAATTGTTGGAGACTTGCCCGGTATCACTGGTTGTTGTCCAATGATATTTTTTCCAAATATCGAAACAAAGTTCTTTGCTTCGCGCCAGACAGGGAAGGTGATTCTTTGCGGAGTGGAAATTGTGAACCGCAAGACCTAGTTGTTTGAGTTGGTTCGTACACTGCGATCTCCGCGCCGCTTCCCTTGCCGCCTGAACTGCCGGTAACAAAAGTGCGATTAACACCCCAATAATCGCAATAACCACTAATAACTCAACAAGCGTAAACGCTTGACGGGAATGTTGTTGTGATAATGTTCGTTGCATGATAAACTCCTGATTTAAGGTTTGTTTGAAACTAGGAAAGGTAATGTCTTTAGGTAACTTCTAAAAACTTTTAACAAATAGCAAAAATTATTTTTTGACAAGATAGACACGACTTACTGGATTTTATTTAATTTTTTATCATGTAAATTCTGTCAAAAAATAAGTTTTTAGAAGTTGCTTTTAATGGATTGAAATTATTTCAAAAAATTATTTTGAATAATTATTTTGAATAATTATTTTGAATTATGTACCGTTTTTAATTGAGTCATGAGTATTGAGCATTGAGTATTGAATAAAATGTTGTTTACGGCGAAGCGAATTCACCGCCGTTAATGGTTCCCAACGACGCCCAAATACCGTAAAAAGCGGGACCGGTATAATTTTGCGGATTGGCAATGGACGTATTGATATCTTTACCGTGTTTATCGAGATTTTGTGTGTCGATTGTTTCGGAAACAAATTTAACGGAACCGTCGCCAAAACCAACATTCACACCGCCGCTATGAAATGAACTGGCGGAAACAAGGTTCCAGTTTTCTGTTGACGTGGCACTTGTTCCCTGCACACAATGCGGTGAATTGGGAGGCAGGATAGTAAAGAATTGGGTATAAGTGGTTCGGGAATCGCTCCAACGTCTGCCGGAAGTACCGTTTCCTACATTATTGACGGCATCATTAAGATTGCCGCTGTTTCCGCGTTTATCGATACAACTTTTCGGTTTCGCAGACGAAGCGGAACTATCGCCGGTAAAAGCAATACCGCCAAGTATTCGCAACGTTTTGATCACGGCGGGACCGATAGCGGATTCTGAAATGAATACGGTATTACTTGTTCCGTCGGTAATCGCGGCAAAGTTATTTTTTGTGAATCGCCCGTCACCGAAAGGACCGCGTGATTCATAGAAATTCCAATCCAGCCAGAGATCACCGCGATTACAACGGTAACTGGTTACACCCATTGTATTTTCATCGGTAACATTTTTATTGACTTCGGAAGGACACATAAACGTAGCGATTTTTGTCGACCAGGGACTGGGAATCGTATCCGTACCGCCAGCTGGAACGTAATTGCCATTCCAAGGAAGTACAAACCGGTCATTGGCAGTTGCACCGGTTTTCAAACCGGTATCGCTTGCGTTCTGTTTAACGGTTTCGTAAAGAGCTGTTTGTTCCACATACGGCAGCAAATCACAGAGATAACTCTGACGGTCACGATTATAATAATTGGTTCCCCATGTTGTTTTATTTGCTTCGTTCATTTGTACGCAAAGGTTGTAACTATGATTGGCTTGCGGCAAGTAACCATAAGTGTCATGGAAATTATGACACGCCAGCACAATCTGTTTTTGTTGGTTGGTACATTGCATCCGTCTAGCCGCTTCCCGCGCCGCCTGAACAGCAGGCAACAACAACGCAATCAAGACGCCGATAATTGCAATAACCACAAGTAATTCGACCAAAGTAAAACCGTTTGTCGGTTTTCCGGCAATGTTGTAATTGAAATTAATAGTCATAATAAGTTTGTCTCCAGAATTAAAAAGTTTGAAATAAATTAAAAAAACAACATAGAAAAAAAGGGAGCAACATACCTTGTTTCCTTTTCTTCAGGCGGGAAAGTTACGGTAAAGAGGCATTTTCACCGCCGTTACAACTACCGAGTTCAGCCCAAACGCCGTAGAACGCCGGTCCTCCGTAATTTTGCGGATTAGCGAGAGTCGAATCGATATCTTTACCGTGTTTATCAAGATTTTTCGTTTCAATTGTTTCGGAAACAAATCGAACCGCTCCGTCTCCCATACCGACATTGACGCCGCCGCTGTGAAATGAACTTGCGGAAACTAAATTCCAGTTTTCTGTTACGGTTGTTGATGTACCCTGAATACAGTGTGGTGAATTGGGTGCAAGAATCGTAAAGAATTGTGTGTAAGTGGTTCGAGCATCGCCCCAACGTCGTCCAGAGGTATTATTTCCGGTATTTGTGGCATACTTAGACAGAGTTCCGCCGGATTCTTTCAACTTCAGACAATCTTCCGGCAACATACTGCTGCCTGCGGAAGAATCTGTTATTCCGATACCGCCAAGAATCATTTTAGACATAACTTGCGGAGGACCGGTTACTGATTCTGAAATGAAAATCGTGTTGCTGACTCCATCGCTAATTCCCGCGAAATCCATCAACGAACCAATCGTACCATTTGTAAAAGGTCCTCGTGATTCGTTGTATTCCCAATCAACGAAAATATCGCCGCGATTGCAACGATAACTGGTAATTCCAACAGTGAGATCATCAATTACATTTTTATTTTGTGAAGAGGGACACACAAAAGTGCTGATTTTGGCAGTCCAAGGGGACGGGGTGGTGTTATCGGTTCCTCCGGTTGGGTCATAACCGCCGACCCAAGGATAGACAAATTGATTCGTCGGATCGGTTACTGATGGTTTTAATCCGCCTGTAACATTAGACTTCACCGCGTCAAAAATTGCCGTTTGTTCTATAAACGGCAAAAGATCGGCAAGATAACTGATTCGGTTTCGTTCTCGGTAATTATTGTTACTCCACGTTGTTTTATTCGCCTTATAGGGTTGAACGCAAAGATTGTAACTGCGGCAGGCTTGCGGTAAAAACTTGTAGGTGTCATGGAAGTTATGACAAGCAAGAGTTACCTGTTTGATTTGATTGACGCACTGTGAACGCCGCGCCGCTTCACGGGCGGCTTGAACCGCAGGCAACAGAAGAGCGATTAACACGCCGATAATCGCAATCACCACGAGAAGTTCGACAAGAGTAAAGCCAAATGGTGAAGCACGAACAAGAGATAAGAATTTTGCGGAAAAGTATTGAGAAAGACAACACTTTTCATTCTCATTTCTTAACTCTTCCCTACATTCTGGCCCGCCCCCCCGGGGTGGGCGATTGGTACTGGTGGGGGTTGACCGTGGGTGTGGG